>NZ_JBHYXZ010000189.1:0-14957 GCF_042752395.1 Actinosynnema sp. NPDC059335
CGACGGCGCGGGCGGTGCGGGCGCGGCGTTCGTGGGCGGCGGAGCGCTGGCGGGCGGCCGGGCGGCGGTCTTGAACGGCGGTGGGCCGGCGAACGCCTCCACCGCCATGGCCATGCCGTCGCCCAGGGCCTTGGCCAGCTCGTTGTAGCCGGTCTGCACGGCCGCGTCGGTGGCGAGCCGCGCCGTCTCCACGACCAGCCGGCCGACGAAGTCGGGCCCCTGCGCCAACGCGTTCGGGTGCAGGTCGAGCGCCTTCAGCTCACCCGTCGCGGTCGCGGTGGCGCGGGCCAGCCGGGTCGGGTGCTCGGCGGAGCCGGTGGTGCGGGCCAGCACCCCGGTCAGGCCCTCGGCCGCCGCGAGCCGTTCTTCCGTCACCGCGACCCCCTCAGGTACGAACCACCGAAGTCCTCGTCGTCCGGGCCGGGCTCGAAGCCGATCTCGGCCAACGCGCGCGCCGTCGCCGGGTCGACCACGCGTTCCAACGCCCGGTGCGCCCGTGCGGCGGCGTCCTTCGACGCCCGCGCGGACACGCGCAGGATCTCGTCCGCCAGCGCCCGCGGGCCCATCGCCAGCGCCGCCGGCGAGAGCCGCACGTCGCGCGGCGGGCCGCCGGGCGGGGTGACGACCGTGACCGCGCCGTCCGGAGACGACGCCCGGCCGAGCACGGGTCCGGTGCGCGCGACGTGCTCGGACACCCGTCGCCCGGTGTCGGCGACCCGGTCGGCCGCCCGCTGCGTCTCGTCCACGTCCTCAGCCCGTCGGTCGGTAGAAGCCCAGGAAACCCATGCCGCTGTTGGTGGTGCGGATCGGGTTGACCTGCACCGGGTCGCCCGCCTCCACCATCTGGCCGTTGCCGATCACCATGGCCACGTGCCCGTCCCACACCACCAGGTCGCCCGGCAGCACCTGGCCGGGCGGCACGGACGCGCCCATCGCCTGCGACGACGCGGGCCGGGGGATGTCGAAGCCCGCGCCGGCGTACGCCCACTGGGTCAGGCCGCTGCAGTCCGTGCCCTGGGGCGGGTTCGCGCCGCCCCACACGTACGGGGTGCCGAGCGCGGACAACGCGTTGCGCACGGCGCGGGCGGCGGTCTCGTTGGGCGCTTCGGCGGAGCTGCCGTCGGGCAGGTTCACGCCGACGCCGGTGCCCGGTTGGGGTGGGATGGCGACCGGCAGGCGCGGACCGACGGCACCGCCGCCTCCACCGCCCCCGCCACCACCACCGCTGCCGCCCCCTCCGCCACCGCCACTCCCGCCACCGCCGTTGCCGCTGCCGCCGGACGAGGACGACCCGCCCGTGTCGCCCGCCGACGAGGTCGAGGTGGTGCCGCCGTTCTCCGCGCCCAGCGGATCACCGATGCCGGCGAAGTTCGGCTGGGTCAGCCCTTGGAGCCGCGCCACGACGTCCGTCAGCGCGGTGCGGACCCGGTCCAGCTCCTGACCGGTCCTGCCCTCGTACTCGCGGGCCTTCGCGGTCACCTCCGCGGCCACCGCGAGCACCGCGCCGATCCCGCCGAACACGCCCGCCGCGGCCGCCGCCGCCAACCGGGGCCACGCCCAGCCGGTGAACTCGTCGATCAGGCCCTGGATCGCGGTCCGGCCGCGGTCCACCGCCTCCACGGCCGCGGTCGCGGCCTCCTGCACGGTCGTGGCGTTGCGCGCCAACGTGCCCACGCCGCCGGAGAACGCGGCGACGCGGGACTGGAACGCGGTCGCCTTCTCGCCGTACCAGTCGGTCAGCGCGGCGTTGGCCGCGCCGGTGTGCCTGCCGTCGATCCCGGTCAACGCCGTGGCCGCGCGCCCGAACTTCTCCGCCGCGCCCGTCGCGCCGCCGGTGTCGCCGTCGAGCTTGGCCAGGTGGTCCTTCATCGGCTGGACCAGAGCCGCGAGGAGGCCGCCGACGTCCACGTCAGGCCCTCGACGCCCGGTCCAGGGCGGCGCTGTTGGCCGCCTCCTGCTCGACGTACGCCTGCGCGGTCCTGCCCACCTCGCCCGCGAACGCCGACAAGGCGGCGGAGGCGGCTGCCGCACCGTCCACTTGGGCCTGCGCCGCGCGCTGGAACGCGGCCCCCAGGCCGACCTCGTCGCCGATCGCGCCGAAACTGCCCGCGGCCAACGACGTCGTGCCCGCCAACGTCGCCGTGCCGACCGCGCCGACCTCGTCCGCCAGACCCGTCGCCGTGCTGCCGTACGCCGACAGCGCCGCGGTGTCGACGCCGAAACCCCGTGCCACGCTCGTCCCCCTTTGGTGCCGTGCGCCCGTGATCCTGCCCGATCCGCCAGTGGGCCGTGCGGTGTTCGGCGAGATCCTGCCCCGATGAGCGGTACCACCGGTGGTATCGAGACCTGATCATGGGCAGGTGGGTGTTTTACGCCATTGGGAACGGATCGTGGCGTGGCTGGACGACCACGCCCCCTTGACCGGATCGGCGTTCGTGCCCCCCGAGGACAGCGCCGCGGTCGAGGCGTTGGCGGCTGCCAGCGGACTGGAGCCGCCCGCCGAGCTGCGCGCGTGGTGGGCGGTGTGCGGCGGGACGGCCGACCTGGCGTTCGCCGAGGTGCTGCCGCCGTTCTACACCCCTCTCGGGCCGACCAACGCGTTGAAGTCGTGGCGGCTGAAAACCCGGTTCTGGCCGGCCGACCTCGACACCGAGGCGGGCACGCCCACAGTGGGGTTTCACCCGAAGTGGTTGCCGATCGCGTTCGACGGGTGCGGTGACGCGTTGGCGGTGGACCTGCGGCCCGGCGTGCTGTCGGGGTGCGTGGTCGAGTGGGACCGGGAGGCGGGCGAGATGCTCAAGCCCGAGTGGACCAGCCTGGACGAGATGCTGGACCAGGTCGCGACGGCGTTGGAGCACCGCAGCAGGCTCGGCCACTGCGAGCCGTTGGTGACGACCGACGGCCGGTTGGGGTGGTGCACGAACTAGCGGCCGGACGTCCTGGGCGTTGAACTCGGGGCTCGTGAACGTAGGACTCACGCGTTCTGAGCGTAGGACTCACGCGTTCTGGAGGTAGGACACGCGGGTGATCACACGTGTGGGTGGAAGAAGGGTGGTTGGCGCGCTGAAGTCGGCGCGGTGACGTTGGCTGCGGGGAGGTGGTCCACCTCCACGGGAGCCGGACATGCAGATCAGCCGCATCGGAGCCGTCGGCGTGGCGGCGGCCGTCGCGCTCGCCGCCGCCGCGATCGGGTGGGCGTCCGACGACCGGTCGGCGCTCGCCGCGGTGGTCAACCCGCTGCGGCCCGTCGCGCCGGACGACGTGGTGGCCGACCCGAGCCACGGGTTCCTGGTGCTGGTCGAGGGCGACGCCTCGTTGTACGAGAACGAGACCGAGGGCCCGGTGGCGATCGGCGGCGACGTCCGGTTCCGCGTCTACAACGCCGGTCCCAACCACCCCGGCGCCTACGTCCTGCCCGGCGACACCCGGCCGACCAGCCTGGTGATCGGCGGCCGGCCGCTGTTCGAGGAGAGCGGCACGGGCACGCTCAGGGTGCTCGACAACTCCTACGCCAAGATCGGCGACCTGAGCGGCGCGAGCGTGCTGCCGTCCGGCGGCGTGACCCACGTCGTGCCCGCGGGCGGCAACGAGGGCACGCTGCCCGCCGTGCAGGTCCAGACCTCGCAGCCCGCCGCGTCGGTCGGCGGCCCGAGCGGGTTCGACTTCCCCGCCCTGTTCGCGCTGTACCGGGGGATCAACGCGGACGTGCACGTCTGCGCCCCGACGGTCCAGTTGCGGGACGGGAACGGGCAGAACCCGTGGAACGGCACCGATCCCGGCGCGACCCTCGGCCTGCGGCCGGGCCAGAACGTCCTCACCCTCACCGGCGCGCAGCTCGACGCGCTGGAGTACGTCAACCCGCTCGCGGGCGGCCTCCAGCCGGGTGACGAGGCGTGGCTGATCGTCAACGTCCAGGTGAGCGGCGACTACACGTTCGCGCCGCCGAACGTCTCCTGGCAGGGCAACGCGCCGTCCACGCACGTGCTGTGGAACTTCACCACCTCGGGGACCATCACGTTGCCGGAGCAGTCCAACACCGTCTGGGGGACCGTCTACGCCCCCAACGCGACGCTGGTCGACCACAGCTCGAACAACATCGAGGGCGCGGTCGTGGTGAAGTCCCTCGTGCAGGGCGGCCCGGTGGTCGGGGGCGGGGGCAACGGCGGCGAGATCCACTACGCGCCGTTCGTGGACGACCTCACGACCTGTGCCGAACCCACGTCCACGACGACCACCACGACCACGTCCGCCACCACGACCACGTCCACCACCGCGGGGACGACGACCACCACGACAGCCACCACGACGACCACTGCGGCGGAGACGACGAGCGGGACGACGGGCACGACCGGGACGACCGCGCCGGTGGTCCGGCCGGAGGACGGGCTCGCGGACACCGGCGCAGGGGTGCGCGGCACGCTGGTCGCCGGCGGGCTGCTCGTCCTGTCCGGTGTGGCCGCGCTGGCCCTGACCCGGCGGCGGGACCGCCGTGGCCGCCCTGCCGACCCGCGATCTCCAGTGGACTGAGTCGTCGCAGCTCAGGGCACTGCGCCGCTAGTGGGCTCCGGAGATCCTTACCTGGACCCCGCGTCCGGGGTGCTGCGCAACACCCTCGGCCTGACCGACCCGGACGAGTGGGCCTTCGCCGAGGCGCGGCTGAGCGCCATGCGCCTGGAGCAGCTCGCGCTCGCGCCCCTGCCCGGCCTCTACGACCTCGCCCACCTGCGCCTTCCACCGCCGCATCTTCGGCGACTTCTACCCTGGGCGGGCGAGCTGCGCCGGGTGAACATCGCGCGGTCCCCGCTGTTCGCCGCCTGGCAGCAGATCGAGCCGTGCGCGGCCGGCGTGTTCGACGACCTCAAGCGCGAGCGGTACCTGCGCGACCTGGGCCGCGACCGGTTCCTGATGACGGCCGGCGGTGAGGCGTTGGTCGGGCTGTTCGACGCTGTCCTGGACCCGGCGTGATGTGTGATGTGACGAGGGTCACACTGTAGCGAGAACCCTTTCCGGCCGGAGGCCGTCTTGCCGGGTGTGAACGAGGAGCAGTTGGTCCGCGCGGTGGCCCGGGGCGACCGCGCGGCCTTCGAGCAGCTCTACCGCCGCACGTCGCCGTGGCTGGCCGTGCGCCTGCGCCGCCGGTGCGC
The DNA here is from genome assembly GCF_042752395.1 of Actinosynnema sp. NPDC059335. Lineage (NCBI taxonomy): Bacteria > Bacillati > Actinomycetota > Actinomycetes > Pseudonocardiales > Pseudonocardiaceae > Actinosynnema > Actinosynnema sp. NPDC059335. Next base: position 5,145 of record NZ_JBHYXZ010000189.1, read on the forward strand.
CGACGAGCAGGTCGTGGCCGAGGTCATGCAGGAGACGTACCTGGCGGTGTGGCGGGCGGCGGGGTCGTTCGCGGGCGCGGCGGTCGACGGCACGGCGGTCGGCTGGCTGTGGACGATCGCGGCCCGGCGGCTGGTCGACGCGTTCCGCAGGCGGGCCCGGCAGGCCGGGCCGCTGCCGGTGGCGGAGGTCGCGCCGGCCGCCGAGGACGAGGCGCTGGCGGGCGCGTTGAGCGACGACGTCGGCGGCGCGTTGCGCGACCTCGCGCCGGAGCTGCGCCAGGTGTTGCAGGCGATGGTGCTGGACGGGCTGACCGTGCGCGAGACCGCGGTGCTGCTCGGGGTGCCCGAGGGCACCGTCAAGACCCGCGCCCGGCGGGCCCGGATCGCGATGCGGGAGGCACTGTCATGAGCGAGCACCCGACGGCCGCGTCGATCGCCCGTTACGCGGCGGGCGACGACCTGCCCGCCGACGTGCTGTGGGCGGTGGAGGCGCACCTGGAGACGTGCGAGACCTGCCGGCTCAGGCTGGCCGACGTGGCTCCGCCGCAGGTGACGGCATTGACGACGGCCGTGTGGGCGGGGCTGGAGCCGACCGGCGCGCCGGTGCGCCGCCGGCGGAGGGTCGCGCGCTGGGCCACGCCGTCGCTGCTGCCGTGGCTCGCCATGACCGCGTTCGTGGTGCTGGCGGCGCTGGTGGTGGACGGGCTGGTGGGCGAGCGCTCGACGTCGTTCCCGGTGCTGCTGGTCGCCCCCGTGGTGCCGGTCCTGGGCGTGGCGGCGGCGTGGTCGCGGGGCATGGACCCGGCCTACGAGCTGGTGGTGTCCACCGCGCGGGCCGGGTTGGAACTGGTGTTGCGCCGCACGGTGGCGGTGCTGGTCGTGGTGCTGCCGGGCCTGCTGCTCGGCGGCTGGCTGACCGGCGCGTCGCCGGCGTACTGGCTGCTGCCGTGCCTGTCCGTCACCTCGGTGACGTTGGCGCTCGGCGGCGTGATCGGGGTGCGCCGGGCCGCGGTCGCCGCGGTCGCCGCGTGGGCGGCGCTGGTGATCGGTCCGGCGGTGGTCGTCGGCGGTGTGCCGGGCGTGCTCGCGCCGGGCGCGGCGCCGGTCTGGGCGGCGGTGCTGGTCGGGGGCGCCGCCGCCGTGTTCTTCAGGGCCGCGGCCTACGCGCGGCTGTGACGGAGGGAAGAGGGCTGGTGGCACGAGCGGTGAGCGCGGCGGAGGTCGCGCCGACGGGGTACGCCTGGCAGGTCGAGGCGGAGGGCCTGCGCGTGCGCGCGGGTCGCACGATGGCGGTGGACGGGCTCGACCTGCGGCTGGGCCGGGGCGTGCACGGCCTGCTCGGGCCGAACGGGGCGGGCAAGACGACGCTGATCCGGTCGCTGGCGACCGTGCTGCGGCCCGCGTCCGGGCGGTTGGCGGTGCTCGGCTCGTCCGTGACCGGGCGGCTCGACCTGCGCCGGGTGCGCCGGTCGCTGGGCTACCTGCCGCAGGACTTCGGCTACTACAAGCGGTTCACGGTGCGCGAGTTCGTCGAGTACGTGGCGTGGCTCAAGGAGATGCCCAAGCGGGACGTGCCCGGCGCGGTGCAGCGGGCCGTGGAGCGGGTGGGGCTGGCCGACCGCGCCGATTCGCGGATGAAGTCGCTGTCCGGCGGCATGGTGCGGCGCGCGGGCATCGCCCAGGCCATCGTCAACGACCCCGAGGTGCTGCTGCTGGACGAGCCGACCGCGGGCCTCGACCCCGGTCAGCGGGTCCGGTTCCGGGAGCTGCTCGGGGAGCTGGGCGCGGACTCGTGCGTGGTCGTGTCGACGCACCTGGTCGAGGACGTCGCGGCGGCGTGCACGGACGTGGTGCTGTTCAACAAGGGCCGGCTCGTGTTCCAGGGCACGCCCGACGACCTGGCCGCCGCGGGCGGCCCGGACGACGTCGGCGACAGCCCGCTGGAACGCGGCTACTCGGCCCTCCTCGGTGGGGCGGGTGACTGGTGAGGATCCTCGGGATCGAGCTGAGGAGGACCACGGCGCTGGTCCTCGGCGCGCTGGCGGTGGTGGCCCTGGTGGGGATGCTCGGCTGGGGGCCGTCGGCGAAGAACAGCACCGCGTGGACGCGGCAGTGGACGACGATGGCCGAGTGGGTCCGGTTCATGCTGGTGCTGGCGTGGCCGTTGACGCTGGGCGGCGGCGCGTTGCAGGGCCTGCGGGACCGGCGGTCCGGGGTGGGGGAGCTGTTCGGCTCCACGCCGAGGCCGAGGGCGCAGCGGGTCGCGGTGACGCTCGGCGCGCTGGCCGTGGCCCTGGCCGCGGCGTACGCGGTGGTGCTCGCGATCGGCGCGGCGCAGGTGGTGTCGGCGACGGACTACTTCCACCTCGGCTGGCTGCCGATCGCGCTGGTCGGCGTGGTGGCGCTGGTCGGGGCGGCGGCGCTGGGCATGGGGCTGGCCAGGCTCGTGCCGTCGCCGTTGACGCCCCCGCTGCTGGCGATCGGCGGGCTGGCCCTGATGTCGCTGGGGACGGCGCCGGTGGCGGGGGAGGCGTTCGGCTGGGTGCTGCTGCTGCCGTCGCTGCCGATGCCGGTCACGGTGTACGCGACGGTGCCGGGGTCGGTCAGCGCGGTGCAGTTGGTGTGGTTCGCGGGGGTGGCGTTGACGGGGTTCGTGCTGGTGGCGGCGCGGCGGCGGTGGTTGGGCGTGCTGCCGGTGCTGGTGGCGGGTGTGGTGGTGGCGCCGTTGCTGCCGGCGACGCCGGGGGAGGCGGTGGCGCGTGACGCGGTGGCGGCGGAGTTGGTGTGCGAGGACGGGTTGTGCCTGACGCGGGCGCACGAGCACGAGCGGTCCGCGTTGGCGGGGCCGGCGCGGGAGGCGTTGCGGCTGTTGGGGAGGCTGCCGTCGCCTCCCACGTCGGTGCGGGAGGTGGCCGGGCCGGTGCGGGGCGAGCCGGCGCGCGGTCCGGAGTCGACGGACGCGGTGTGGGTGGACCTGGACGAGATCGCGTACTTCCGGCGGGAGCCGCTCACGGCCGAGCGGTTGACGGCGTACCTGGTCGCGGGGGCGGGGACGCGGACGTGCTACGGCGACGTCATCCCGCGGGAGGTGACGCGTGAGGTGGCGGCGCGGGCGGTGATGACGTCGTGGTTGACCGGTCGGGTGGAGACGCTGCCGTCGTTCCGCGAGTGGTTGGGGGCGGAGATCGACGCGTTGGCGGCGGATGCGCTGGGGAGGTTGCGGGCGCTGCCGGAGGGGGAGCAGGCGGTCAGGGTGCAGGCGGCGCGGGAGGTGCAGGCGGCTTGTGCCGGTGATGCGTTGGAGGTGTTGGTGGGGAGGGACTGAAGGCGTCGAAAGATCAAGAGCGTCCTCGCCGGACGGGCAGGTCGGCGGGATGACGCGGAACCCTTCTCCGGGGGAAGGACATGTGGTTGACGTGGTGATGCGGTGGTTCGTGCTGTACGCGCGGGCGCGGCAGTTGCCCGCGGCGGTGGTGGCGGTGGTGGTCGCGGTGGGGGTGCTCGGGTACCTCGCCTGGCCCGGTGGCAGTCCGCAGTTGGGGGCGTTCGGCGCGGCGGTGGGGGTGGCGGTGGTGGCCACCGGGCTCGGTGGGCACGACTTGGCGTTGGAGCGCACGGCGGCGTTCGGGTGGCCGCCGCGGCGGGCGGGGCACCTGGTGGTGGGTGGCGCGGTCGTCGTGGTGCCGCTGGTGGCGGTCGGGTGGGTGGCGGAGCCGATCGCGGCGGAGGCGTTCCTGGTCCGGGATGTGGTTGGTCTTGGTGGGCTCGCGGCGTTGGGGGCGGTGGTGTTCGGGGCGCGGGCGGCTTGGGCGTTGCCCGTGGGGTGGGCCGGTGTCACGTTGGTCGTGCCGGCCGCGGACGAGCACTGGCTCAGCCGGTTGGCGACGTGGCCGGTGCAGCCCGAGGGCACGACCTCGGCGACGGTGGCCGCGGTCGTGCTCGGGTGCACCGGCCTGCTCGTGCACAGCTGGCTCGGTTGTCGGCGTTAGACGCCGATCGGGTGCCAGACGGTCTTGGTCTCCAGGAAGGCGCGCAGGCGGGCCAGGTCGGGTTCGCGGGTGAAGTCCTCGGCCGGGCGGGCGCGCAGGACCCGCTTGACGGTGCCGGCGGCCGCGCGTTCCAGGTCCGCCCTGGTCGACTCGGGTGCGCCGGTCAGGTCCAAGGCGTTGACGTCCGCGTGGGAGGCCAGCCACGGTGCGATTTCGGCGGTGCGGCCGGTCAGCACGTTGACCACGCCGCCGGGCAGGTCGGAGGTGGCCAGGACCTCGGAGAGGGTCACCGCGGGCAGGGGGCGGTCCTGGGAGGCCACGACCACGGCCGTGTTGCCGGTCGTGATGACCGGGGCGACCGCGCTGATCAGGCCCAGCAGCGACGACTGCTGGGGGGCGAGGACGGCGACCACGCCCGTCGGCTCGGGCACCGAGAACGAGAAGTAGGGGCCGGCCACCGGGTTGGACGCGCCGAGCACGGTGGCGACCTTGTCCGTCCAGCCCGCGTACCAGACCCACCGGTCGATCGCGGCGTCGACCAGGGACTGGGCCTTCTTGGCGGCGACGCCCTCGGCCGCCGCCACCTCGGCGATGAACTGCTCCCGCCGGCCCTCCAGGACCTCGGCGACCCGGAACAGCACCTGCCCCCGGTTGTAGGCCGTGGCCCCCGACCAGCCGGGGAACGCCTTGCGGGCCGCCGCCACCGCGTCCCGGGCGTCCTTGCGGGAACCCTGGGCGGCGTTGGCCAGGAACGCGCCCTTGGCGTCGACCACCGGGTAGGACCGGCCCGACTCCGAGCGCGGGAAGGCGCCGCCGATGTAGAGCTTGTAGGTCTTCGCGACCGCGATCCGGTTCTCAGACATCGAGGTACGCCTCCAGCCCGGTGCGGCCGCCCTCGCGGCCGAAGCCCGACTCCTGGTAGCCGCCGAACGGGGCGGTCGGGTCGAAGCGGTTGAACGTGTTCGCCCACACCACGCCGGCGCGCATCTTCTGCGCCGCCCACAGGATGCGGGAGCCCTTCTCGGTCCAGATGCCGGCCGACAGCCCGTACGGCGTGTTGTTCGCCTTGGCCACGGCCTCGTCCGGGGTGCGGAACGTCAGCACGGACAGCACCGGCCCGAAGATCTCCTCGCGGGCGATCCGCATCGCCTGCGACACGTTGGAGAACACCGTCGGCGCGAAGTAGAAACCCTTGTCCGGCAACGGGCACGAGGACGTCCACCGCTGCGCGCCCTCGGCGTCGCCGGACTCGACCAGCTCCTGGATCTTGGTCAGCTGCTCGCGCGAGTTGATCGCGCCGATGTCGGTGTTCTTGTCCAGCGGGTCGCCGACGCGCAGCGTGGTGATGCGGGTGTGCAGCTTCTCCAGCACCTCCTCGGCCACCGACTCCTGCACCAGCAGCCGCGAGCCCGCGCAGCACACGTGGCCCTGGTTGAAGAAGATGCCGTTGACGATGCCCTCGACCGCCTGGTCCAGCGGGGCGTCGTCGAACACGATGTTCGCCGCCTTGCCGCCCAGCTCCAGGGTCAGCCTGCGACCCGTGCCGGCGAGCTGCCGCTGGATGATCTTGCCGACCTCGGTCGAGCCGGTGAACGCGACCTTGTCCACGTCCGGGTGGGACACGACGGCCGCGCCCACGTCGCCCGCGCCGGGCAGGATGTTCACCACGCCGGGCGGCAGGTCGGCCTGCTGGATGATCTCCGCCAGCACCAGCGCGGTCAGCGGCGTCGTCTCGGCCGGCTTGAGCACGACCGTGTTGCCGGTGGCCAGCGCGGGCGCGATCTTCCACGCGGCCATGAGCAGCGGGAAGTTCCACGGGATGACCTGGCCGACCACGCCGAGCGGGCGGGGGTCGGGGCCGTAGCCCGCGTAGCCGAGCTTGTCCGCCCAACCCGCGTGGTAGAAGAAGTGCGCGGCGGCCGTGGGCACGTCCACGTCGCGCGACTCCTTGATCGGCTTGCCGTTGTCCAGCGACTCCAGCACCGCCAGCTCCCGCGCCCGCTCCTGGATCAGGCGGGCGATGCGGAAGACGTACTTGGCCCGCTCGGAGCCGGGCATGCGGCCCCAGACGCGGTCGTAGGCGCGGCGGGCGGCCTTCACGGCCTTGTCCACGTCCGCCGGCGCGGCCGTGGAGACCTCGGCCAGCACCTCCTCCGTGCCGGGGTTGACGGTCTTCAGCGGCTCACCGGCGCCCTCGACGAACTGGCCGTCGACGAACATCCGGTAGTTCGGCTTGAGGTTCGCGATGTCCCGCGACTCGGGCGCGGGCGCGTATTCCCACATGTCAGTCCACCGTCACGTAATCGGGGCCGCTGTAGTGGCCCGCCAACTGGGTGCGCCGCTGCATCAGCAGGTCGTTGAGCAGCGTGGAGGCGCCGAAGCGGAACTTCTCGGGGGTCAGCCACTCCGGTCCCGCGACCTCGTGCACCGCCACCAGGTACTTGATCGCGTCCTTGGTCGTGCGGATGCCGCCGGCGGGCTTCACGCCGCGGACCTCGCCCGTCTGGGCGTGCCAGTCGCGGACGGCCTGCAACATGACGTGCGTGACCGGCAGCGTCGCGGCGGGCGTCACCTTGCCGGTGGAGGTCTTGACGAAGTCGCCGCCCGCGAGCAGGGCGAGCCACGACGCGCGGCGCACGTTGTCGTAGGTGGCCAGTTCGCCGGTCTCCAGGATGACCTTGAGGTGCGCGTCCCCACAGGCGTGCTTGACCTGCGCGATCTCGTCGAACACCTGCCCGTAGCGGCCGGACAGGAACGCGCCCCGGTCGATCACCATGTCGATCTCGGTCGCGCCCGCGTCCACGGCGAAGGCGGTGTCCTCCAGCTTCACCTTCAGGCTGGACCGGCCGGACGGGAACGCGGTGGCGACGCTCGCGACCCCGATCCCGGTGCCGCGCAGCTCCTCGACCGCCGTCGCGACCATGTCCGGGTACACGCAGACGGCGGCGACGCGCGGCACCTCCGGGTGGTCCGGGTCGGGCCGGCGGGCCTTCGCGGCCAGCGACCGCACCTTGCCGGGCGTGTCCGCGCCCTCCAGCGTGGTCAGGTCGACCATGCCGATGGCGGTGTCGATGGCCCAGAGCTTGCCGGCCTTCTTGATGCTGCGGGTGCCCAGACCGGCCGCGCGCTGTTCGACGCCGACCTGGTCCACACCGGGCAGCCCGTGCAGGAACCGGCGCAGCGACGCGTCGTCGCGCACGGCGTCCGCGAGCGCCGGGGGCAGCTGCGTTCGCGGTGGGGTTGTCGGAGCAGCCATGCCGCCGAGTCTAGGCGGAATGGGACGGCCGTCCCAAGTGAGCGACTTCGGGCAGGTCAGCCGCCCTGCGCTAGCCCTCCAGCTCGTCGTACTTGTGACCCTTGACCTTCTTCTTCTTGGGCCGCTTCACCTCGACCGCGCCCATCATCGCGAAGCCCGTGATGCGCACGACCGGCCCGCCGGGGATGGTCGGCGCACCCTTGTGGGTGGCGTCCTCGAACGCGCCCATGAAGCCGATGCCGTCCACCCGGACGGTGACGTCCTCCGGCACGATGATCTCCACCGCGCCCATGAGCGCGTAGGCGTTGATCGTCGTCTCGCCCTGGGCGAAGCGGGCGCGGGTCAGGTCCAGCTCCACGCCGCCCATGAACGCCACCGCCGTGTGCATCGGCGGCACGACCCACTCACCCCGCCGCTCCACGCCCGACCAGAACGCGAACGACACGGTGGAGCCGGGCGTGCCGCCGATGCGGGAGGCGGGGGCGTGATGCTGGATCGGCGCGGGCAGCACGGTGGGCGGCGGCACGCCGAGGTCGGCGGTCAGCGGCACCAGGTCGCCGTAGGTCTTCGACGCGTACACGGCGGCCAGGCGCTCGTCCAGCTCGTGCAGGTCGAGCCGACCCTCGCCGTGGGCCTGTTGGAGCACCTGGGCGACCTTCTCGCGGTCGGCGTCCGAGGCGCGCATCTGACGGGGGTCCGGGACCAGCTCGTCGCTCACACGGGTGAGTCTAGGAGGGCGGGCGGTGGAGTGGTCGCGTTCCGGTCGCGGTTTTCAGGTCGGCCGGCGGACCGGGAGGCCGGCGGCGCGGTAGATGTCGTCCACGACGCGCAGGGTGGCCACCGCGTCGTCGGCCGTCGTCGGGAACGGCCGGCCGTGCACCACGGCGTCCGCGAACGCCTCCAGCTGGTACTCGTACGTCGGCCGCCGGGCGAACCGCTCGACCCGCCGGTGCCCGTCCAGCCTCACCGCGAGCCGGTGGCCGTACTGGGGCGCGAAGGGGTTGAACACGCGCACCTCGCCGTGGTCGCCGAGCACCCTGGCCGAGAGCCGCGCGAGCGACCGTGACCACAGCGACGCCACCACGGTCCCGGTGTGCCCGCCCGGGAACTTCAGCTCAGCCCGCACGGCCCGGTCGACGTCCGGGCGCTTCAGCAGGGCCCGCGCCGACTTGACCTCGGGCTCACCGCCCAGCAGCCGCACCAGGTTCACCGCGTACGACCCGACGTCCATCAGCGCGCCGCCGGCCAGCTCCCACGAGTAGCGGATGTCGGCCGACCGGGGCAGCGGGATGCACATCCGCGCCTCCACGTGCCGCAGCGTGCCCAGCTCCGCGACCACCTCCGCCAGCCGTGCCGCCAACGGGTGGTAGCGGTAGTGGAACGCCTCCATCACCACCAGTCCGCTGCGCTTCGCGGCCTCCGCCACCGCCGCGGCCTCGTCCGCGTTCGCCGCGAAGGGCTTCTCGCACAGCACGTGCTTGCCGGCGGCCAGCGCCGCGAGCGTCCACCTCCCGTGCAGCCCGTTGGGCAGCGGGATGTAGACGGCGTCCAGGTTCTCGTCGGCCAACAGCTCTTCGTACGTCGTGTGCACCTTCGCGATGCCGTGCCGATCCGCGAACTCCCGCGCCCGCCCGACCTCCCGCGCCGCCACCGCCGACACCTCGACCGCCGCCACGGACCGCCCCGGTTCGACCAACGCCGCCGGCACGATCCGCGCCGCCCCCAACACCCCGATCCGCACGTGGTCGGCCATGGTCAGGACGTTACCCGCGGCAGCACCTCGTCAACCCCGGGCGCTTCGGCTCCGGTCGGACGCCGGTCGGCGGTTGACACATACTGTTCGACCATGGACGTCCTCGTTGTCGATCACCCACTGGCCAGGGCGCGGCTGACCACCATGCGTGACGCCCGCACCGACAACGCGGCGTTCCGCGCCGCGCTGCACGAGCTGACCGTGATGCTCGTGTACGAGGCCACGCGCGACCTGCCCGTGGCCGAGGAGCGGTTGCACACGCCCGTCGCCCGGACCACCGGCTACCGGCTCGCGAACCCGCCGCTGCTGGTGCCCGTGCTGCGGGCCGGGTTGGGGATGGCCGACCAGGCGCACAAGCTGATCCCGGACGCGCAGATGGGGTTCGTCGGCCTGGCGCGGGACGAGGAGACGCTCCAGCCGACCCCGTACATGGAGTCGCTGCCGGAGACGCTGGCGGGCCGGCCCGTCTTCGTGCTGGACCCGATGCTCGCCACGGGCGGCTCCATGGCGTACACGATCCGGCTGCTGACCGACCGCGGCGCGACCGACGTGACCGCGATCTGCGCCCTGGCCGCCCCCGAGGGCATCAAGCACCTGGAGGACTCGTCCCTCCCCGTCCGCCTGGTCACGGCCAGCGTGGACGAGCGCCTGAACGACTCGGGCTTCATCGTCCCCGGCCTGGGCGACGCCGGCGACCGCCAATACGGCGCCGTCCACTGAACCCGCGTGTCCTACGTTCGGAACGCGCGTGTCCTACGTTCGCGTACCCCGAGTTGAACGTTCAGGACGGGCGGGTCGTGTTCTGAGCGTTCAAC
>NZ_JBHYXZ010000190.1:0-1966 GCF_042752395.1 Actinosynnema sp. NPDC059335
GGCAGGGGTCGGACCCGGGCGTGCGGCGAGCCGGGGGGTCGAAGGCACTCCCGCCGGTCTCCCGCCGACCCGTCGGGTTCACCACGACGCTGCCGGAGCCGGCGCGGCGGTCCGCCCGGTCAGCCGGTGAGCGCCGCCGACACCAGCGGCGCGAGCCGGTCGGCGATCTTGCGGTGCCCCTGGTCGTTCGGGTGCACGTTGTCCGTGGTGTCGGTGGCCTCCACGATCCAGCCCGTGGTGTCGACGAACCGCACCTTCGGGTCGTTGACGATGCGCACCGCCGCCTGCGTCTCGGGGATGTAGCGCTTGCGGAAGGTCTGCATCGCCAGCACCGTGGCGTTCGGGTACTTCTGCCGCGCCCGCTGGATCAGCGTCACGTAGGCGCTCTGGAACTGCGCGCCGGACACGCTGTGGCCGACGTCGTTGGTGCCGAGGTTGATCACCACGACGGTCGCGGCGTACCGGGCGAAGTCCCAGTCGGTGTTGTTCGTGATCCCGGTCTTGAGGAACCGGTCGCTCATGCCGATGCAGCCGTCGGCCGCGGAGACCAGGCACGCGCCGCCCACGGCGACCTGGGTGTGGCCCACGCCCAGCCGCTCGCCGACCAGCCAGCCGTAGGCCGTCAACGCCTGCTTGGACGACTGCTGGCCCACGGTGATGGAGTCGCCGACGAACTCGACGACCTCGTCCGGCACGGTCGGGGCGAACGTCACCGCGCCGGGGTCCAGCTCGACGCCCCGGTAGACCGCGTCACCGCGGTAGGAACCGGCGACCGGCCGGTAGGACACGCGCACAGTGTGGTTGCCCGCGGCCAGCGGCGTGGGGGTGAGGTCCACCGTGCCGCTGCGGTTGACGTAGGACACGTCGGGACCGCCGTCGATGCTCACGAAGAAGTCGATGGCGTTGCGCTGCTTGAGCTTCACCGTGCGGCCGGTGAAGCCGACGACCACGTACGCGCCCGCCCACTCCGACACGTACGCGGTGGGGTCGGCGGTGTTCCAGCGCCCGAAGAACTTCACGTTCGGGTCGGTGGGCGCGCCGGTGCCGCCCGGCGCGCCGGCGCCGAGGCGGACGAGTTGCCATTGCTGGTTGGCGCCGGTGGTGATGTCGTACTGGGAGACGCGGGCGTTGTCGGCGGTGGAGCGTTCCCACACGTCCAGCGCCTTGCCGCTGTTGCGGTTGACCAGGCGGACGTGGCCGCCGTCGGTGTCGACCAGGCCGAACTGCTGGTGGGGGGCGTTGCGGTCGGTCCAGGCCACGACCTGCGCGCCGTTGGCCGTGGACGCCGACGCGACGTCGAGCACCTTCCCGCCCAACCGCGACCGCAACCGGTAGAACCCGCCCCCGGAGTCCACGAACTGGAACTGCTGCGCCACCGAGTCCGTCCGGGTCGCCTGCACCACCGCGGCCCCGTCCTCGCCCGACTGGACCTGCATGGCCTTGCCGCTGTGCCGGGCGACCAGCACGTAGGCGGCCGAGGTGTCCACCGTCGCGGCCACCGCCGGCGGTCCCACCGCCGACACCGCGGCCACACCCAGGACGACCACCAGGGCCGACCGCACGACCGCGACGCCTGACGACACTGTCATGTGCGTGCCTTCCTCACCAGAAGCGGCACGGCGGACCAGCCGCCGCAGGGGAACCCTCCGCCGCGAAGAGTTGCGCCGCACCCATGACCCGTCAACGGCCGCATCTCGTATGGAAGATCGCGTCGAACGCATTCGACCGCGAACGCGAAAGCCCGCGATCCAGTCCTCTGTGGACCAGCGACACACGTGTCACGGCCCGGCAACGGCGGAATCCCGCCAAAGGGCGGACGCCGGGTTCCCGCCACTCGCCCGGCCGAACGCGTTCCACCCCACGCCCGGCGCACATCCGATACGTTGGCCTGCGCCGGGCCCGGGGGGGGGGGGGGGCGGCCCCGCCCCCCCCCCCCCCCCCGCGGAGGGGGGGGGCGAGGGCGCGC
>NZ_JBHYXZ010000190.1:1976-13115 GCF_042752395.1 Actinosynnema sp. NPDC059335
GTCCCCACCCGCCGCCCCCCCCACCCTATACCCCCCCCCCCCCGCCCCACACCCCAACCGGGCCCGCGCGCGGGCCCCGGCGGGCCCCCCCCCCCCCCCCGCGCAGCGAGCGGAAGGGCTGGTCGATGGACGCGGCACGGGCGATTTCGCTGGTCGTGGCACGGATCCGGGCCGAAGGGCTCGCGTACCCGACCGAAGACTTGAGGGTTGATCGCTTCCAGGGCGGCTGGTGCGTCTTCGCGCCGGTGATGGTCGCCGACGGGGCCCCGGAGGACGACGTGGACCGGCCGATGACGAGGTCGGTGTTCCTGGTGGGCGCCTCCGGGCGCATCGACGTGGTGTCCTCCAGCGAGCCGGCGGAGGACGCGCGGTCCCACTTCGCGGAGGCGTGCCTGTGGTTCGGCGCGGGTGAGCCGCGGCCCGACGGCGAGGACGCCTTCTCGGCGCCCTCCCACCCGGACTTCGACCGGTTCGCCCGCCCGCGCGGACCGCGGCCCACCGCCGCCCACGACCGCCTCGCGGTGGAGGCATTCGCCCGTGCCCTCCGGCACGAGAAGGACTTCGCGGGCTGGTTGACCGGTCGCCTGCGCGAGCTGGGCGACCTGCTCGGCGGCACGGGGCACCTGGTCGCCCGCCGCCCGGACGCCTGGTCGTCCCAGCAGTTCCTGGAGTTCCTGGAGCAGGACGTCGCCGAGGACGAACCGCTTGACGCGATGTGGGAGTCCTGGCCGCCGGTCGACCCGGCGCGGCTGCCCGACGTCGACACCTCGGGCTGGCTGCTCGTCCCGGGCGACGCGGCGCGCGACTACCTGGAGTCGCGGAGCGCCGGGACGACCGCGGCGGCCCGCCTGACCGGCCTCGTCGCCGACCGCACCCGGCGGGCTCCCGCGTGGCTGGCCTGCGGCGTGGCCGAGCTGGTCCCGGCGCTCGTGGCCGTGCGCCGCGACGGGCGGGTGGACGCCGACCTGGCGGAGCTGCGCCGGCTCGCCGTCGAGGAGGAGGAACAGGACTTCTTCGACAGGCTGACGGGGACGTCGTGGTCCGACGACGCCGACGTGGAGGCGTTGCTGCGGTACGCGATCGACGCCGACCGGAACCACCGGGACGTGGTCCACCTCGACGTGGCGGGCACGGCCGCGTACCGCCGCTTCCTCGACCGCCTCGGCCTGGGCTCCCCCGAGTGGTTCGGGATGGCGTTCGGGGACCCGGACCCGTTCGACGTGCCGCCGGAGCGCGAGCGCCCCACCGTGCGCCCTGTCGACCCGGCCCGGGACGGCGCGGTCGTCACGGACGAGCGCCACGCGATCGCGTCGGTGGTGGAGTGGATCCGGTCGCGCGGCCTGGACCACCCCACCGAGGGGTTGGTGGCGGAGCGCTTCGAGGCGGGGTGGAGCGTGTACGCGCCGGTGGAGGTCGACGAGAGCGACCCCATGGCGTTCCTGGACCTGCCGGTGGGCCGGTCGGTGTTCCTGGTCGGGGACTCCGGGCGGATCAAGGAGACGTCGAGTTCCGTCCCGCCCGGGCAGGCGGAGGAGGAGTTCATCGCCGAGGAGCGCGCGGCGGACGGCATGATCGACCTGGAGTGGGCGGCGCTGAGGCTCCGGGAGGAGGGGGCGATCCAGAGCTTCACGATCGTCGACACGCCTCCCGAGGAGGCGATCGCCGCCGAGGCGTCGGAGCTGATCGAGCCGATCGTGCAGCAGCTCGCCCGGCTCGGGCCGCCCGGGTGGCGGCGGTTCGACGCGGTGTTCGCCGTCACCGTGTCCGCCGAGATCGGCCGGGTGCGGTTCCGGACCGACCGGCCGAACGACCCGGCGCCGGTCCCGGAGGCGATCATGGCGTTGGTCCGCCGGCAACGCGACATCGCGGCCCGGATGCCCGCCGGGCCGTGGTGGCGCCTGCTGCTGTCCGTCACGCACCAGGGCGAGACGGCCGTGGAGTACGACTACGGCGACCGGCCGTTCCCCCGCGAGGACCTGCTGCCGCCCGAGCACTACCGGGCGGACCTGGCCGCGTACCCGCGCGGCGAGGTGCCGGCCTGGCTCGCCGACTACCTCGCCGACGACACGCCGGAGGTGCTGGACACCAAGGTCGGCCTCCGGCGGCTGCACGCGGACGCCCGGGAGATCGCCCACGGCGACCTGACGATCCCGCTCGACCGGGTCGACTGGGTCCGCTACGGGAGCGTGCACACCACGACCAAGCGGTTCCTCGCCCCCAGCTCGCACCACGCGCGGTGGCACTTCTCGGTCGGCACGTACCCGGTCGGCCGGGAGACCACGATCGACGTGGAGTTCCCCACCGACGGCAAGGACGCGCCGCCGCCGGACGCGTGGGCGTTCCTGGTCGAGCTGTCCCGCCGCCACCTCGAACCACGGCTGGTCGCCCGCCTCGCCGACCGGGTCCGCGGTGGCGAGACCGTCGAGGTCGGCGGCGTGCGGGTGCACCGGGGCGGGGTGGGTCCCCTGCCGTGGTCCGAGGTCGGCGAGGTCCGGGTCGCCGGTGGTCAGGTCTCGATCCACCGGGCCGGCGAGGCGCGGCCCGCGGTGGTGGCGTCGTGGGGGAGCCCGAACGCGGTGCTCCTCCCGGCGCTGCTCGCCGCGGTCGCGCCGTGAGGCGCCGCGGTCACCACCAGGCGGTGGAGTTGCCCGCGGTGCAGGTGCCGTTCGGGTCGACCACGTAGCACGCGCGGAAGGCGCGGTTCGGGCTCGTGCTCGTCGGGTACGCCTGCGTGTAGTTGCGGTCGCCCGCGGTGTAGGTGGAGAAGTCGTCCGCGACCCGGTCGCCGTTCAGGTCGACCTCGAAGCGGATGAACTCGGGCCCGGTGTAGTTCAGGATCCGTCCCCAGCCGTACTGCACGCCGCCGCAGTTGCCGTAGCGGACCTGGACCACCCGGTCGGACACCGTGCGCTGGACCGCCGTGAGCGGGTTGGCGCACGTCGCCGGGTCGCTGAGCCACGGCGGCGCGGCGGCCCCGGCCGTGCCGGTCATCAGCGCGGCGGACGTGGCGGCCGTCGCCAGGACGGCCGCGACCTTCATCGTCTTCCTCATCGTTTCCCCCTCGGTGCGATGCGACGACGTTCGGCCCTGCTCGCTGTCGCCACTCCCCTGCCGACACGAGCGCCTCGCCGTCGGCACCCATGGTCCCACTATTGGCGGACACCAGCATCATCTCGATCGGGTGATGCTGGGCTTGGGAAGACGGACAGTGACGACAATTCCGCCGAAGGGGTGGAGCGCGGGGGGGTGTGCGCTCGCCCGGCCGGGCCCGTACCGGCCGGTGTCGCCGATCAGCCCTGAGCGGGTGGCGTGGCGAACACCAGGCCCTGGCTCGGCGGCGACGAGAAGCCGTACGCGTCCCGCGTGACGATCTTGACCCGGTGTTGCGCGTCGGGCGCCAGGCCGGTGATCGTCGCCTGCTTGTCGGTCACGAACGCGACGTTCACCCCGTCGAGGTAGACCTCGTAACCGCGGGTGTCGAACCACCACGAGGTCGCGTACCAGGCCAGGGAGACGCTGGTGGGCGTCACCGCCGTCACCCGCAGCTGGGACGGCCGCACCGGGTGCTCGACGATGCTCGACTCCGACGTCAGCGTGCCGATCCGGCGGCTCTGCGCCGGGTCGGGCGAGCAGGTGGCGTCGATCGTCCCCAGCGGCGTGCCGTCGGCCTTCTCGGGGCGCAACGACAGCGCCAGGTCGCCGAGGTCGATGGCGTAGGCGCCGGCCTGCTGGAGGTACAGCGCCGGGAAGCCGCCGGCCGCCGTCACCGGCAGCCCGCCGCCGGACGCGGAGACCCACGTGGGCGCGAACGTCAACGCCGCCTGGCTCTGCACCGTGACCGGCCCGGAGAAGCTCGCCGCGAGCGTGGCCGTGCTGTCACCGTCCAGCCGCACCCCGCCGTGCCCGCCGAGCCCGGCCCGGTCCACGTCCAGTTCCAGGTCCACGTCGATGAACGCGGCCTCGAAGTGCGGCACGTCCCCGCCGGACATCCCTTCCTTCGGCAGGACGAACGTGACGTCCGCGGCGACCGCCACCCGCGGCCCGGACGCGACCGCGCACGTGTAGTCCACCTCCAACCCGACCGTTCTCGACGGCGCGGCGTGCGCGCTCCCCGTCGGCACGCCGGCGCCGAGCAACGCCGCCACCGCCGTCCCGACGGCGGCACGGCGCAGGTTCCTGTCCAGTCGCATGGTGTTCCCCTCGTACGTGGTGGGAGGGTCGTGGAGAACGGCGCCCCCACCGCAACACTGGCGGTGTCCCGACCGATCGTCCCCGCGCCGCGCCCGCCCCGGCAACGTGCCACCGAACTTCGGCGTCGGGTTCACCGAAGCCGTGCCGGGACGGGGCAATCCCGTTGCGCCGACCGCCGTCCCGCGCACTGCTCCCGGCGCTTCACCCGGTGCGCCGACCGGCCCGGACCAGCGGGTGCCGCCACCGACCGGGCGAGTCCACTGTGGACGCTTCGCCGAAAGTCCCGTGCCCGGCTGTCAGCCCGCCACACCGGTGGTGGCGAGCAGGATCGCCACCGCGGGCAGGAAGTTGTTCACCTGGTGGGCCACCACGGCCGCCAGCAGGTTGCCGGTGAGCAGGCGCGCCAGGCCGATCGGGATCGACAGCACCAGCAGGAGCGGGGTGCGCAGCAGTTCCCAGTGGGCGACCGAGAACAGCGCGGTCGTCACCGCGAAGATCACCCAGCGGTGCCACCGCCAGTGCTCCAGCGCCCGCCACAGCACGCCCCGGAACAGCACCTCCTCCGCCGCCGGCGCGACGAGCCACACCGCGACGAACGCCAGCGCGGCCGGCAGCGGGTCCAGGCGCAGGCCGGTGAACGCGTCACCCACCGCGGAACCGGCCCGGTCGTCGCCGACCCACGCCGCCCACAGGCCCGCCGCGGGCACGGTCAGCAGCAGGCCGCCGAGCCCCAGCACGAGGCCGGTGCCGACGACCGACCAGTCCCAGCGCACCGCCAGCTCCCGCCGCACCCGCCCGGCCCTCGGCCCGCCGCCGGCCACGGCCGTGCCGAGCACCGCGGTCACCGCCGCCGCCACCGCGGGCGCCACCAGCAGGGCCAGCAGCGGCCACGCCGGCAGCCGCACGCCCGCCAGCAGGTCCGGGTCCGCCAGCGCGAACGGCACCAGCACCAGCGACGCCGCCACGAGCATGACCAGCTGGGCGAGGACGAACACGCCGACCAGCCGCAGTCCCACGCGCACGCCACCGGGGACGGCGACGGCGTCGTGAACCCCGGTCGACCGCTGAGGCAGCACCCGGCACCTCCTGTCGCCCGCGCCGTCGTCTGCGACACGGCTCCCGCCCTGTCCTTACCCACGCGCGGGCCCCTTCGCCGCATCGCCGGGGAAAAGACAGGTAACCGCAAGGCGGGGCACGGCCGTAACCCACCCCGGTGAACCGCCCGTGCGGTGGCCTGACGCCGCGTTTGCCGCCCACCGCCACGGGTAGGCGGCCGGAGGCGTGCCGGCGGGCAGGGCGGGCGCGGCGGAGCGGCGGGACGGGATCCCGCCCGAGGCGAGGGGTGTGGCATGGACGCGCGCCGGTGGTTGCGGTCGTGGCCGGTCTACCGCCAGCTCAGCGGCGAGGACCGCGCCGGGAAGGCGGCCGCGGCGAAGTCGCGGCGCAGCGGAACGCTGAGGCCGCGCACCGCGACGGCGGACCGGGTGGTCAAGTCGGTCTGCCCGTACTGCGCGGTCGGTTGCGGGCAGGACGTCTACGTGCGCGGCGGGGAGGTCGTGCAGGTCGAGGGCGACCCCGACTCGCCGGTCAGCCGGGGTCGCCTGTGCCCCAAGGGCTCGGCCACGCTCCAGCTCACCACCGGCCCGAGCCGCCTGCACAAGGTCCTGTACCGCCCGCCGTACGCGACCGACTGGCGCGAGCTGGACCTCGACACCGCGATGCGGATGGTCGTCCGGCGCGTGCTGCGCACCCGGCGCGAGACCTGGCAGGACGAGCACGACGGCAGCCCCGTCAACCGCACCATGGGCATCGCGAGCCTCGGCGGCGCGACGCTGGACAACGAGGAGAACTACCTCATCAAGAAGCTGCTCACCGCCCTCGGCGTGGTGCAGGTCGAGAACCAGGCCCGCGTCTGCCACAGCTCCACCGTGGTCGGCCTGGGCACGTCGTTCGGGCGCGGTGGCGCGACGACGTTCCTCCAGGACCTCCAGCACGCCGACTGCATCGTGATCGAGGGCTCGAACTTCGCCGAGTGCCACCCGGTCGGGTTCCAGTGGGTGATGGAGGCGAAGGCGCGCGGGGCGAAGGTCATCCACGTGGACCCCAGGTTCACCCGGACCAGCGCGCTGGCGGACCTGCACGTGCCGATCCGCGCGGGCACCGACATCGCGTTCCTCGGCGGGATCATCAACCACGTGCTCAGCACGGACGCGCACTTCCACGAGTTCGTGGTCAACTACACCAACGCCGCCACGATCGTGTCCGAGGAGTTCCGCGACACCGAGGACCTCGACGGCCTGTTCTCCGGCTTCGACCACGACACCCGGCACTACGCGTTCGACACCTGGTCGTACGAGGGGGTGGACGTCGCGCCGGCCTCCGGGCAACGCGACCGGACCCCGGGCGACCCCACCGACAACGGCCACACCGACAACGACCACACCGACAACGGCCACGACGGCGACGACCACGACGGCGACGACCACAGCGGCGACGGGCAGGGCGACCACGGGCACGCCGGCGAGGTCCAGGCCAGCGGCCGCAGCGAGGTGCACGGCTCGGGCGGCACCTCGATGGCGGGCGAGCCGCGACGCGACGAGACCCTGCAACACCCCCGGTGCGTGTTCCAGATCCTCAAGCGGCACTACGCCCGCTACACCCCCGAGGCGGTCGAGCGGATCTGCGGCATCCCCCGGGAGACGTTCCTGGAGGTGTGCCGCCACCTGGTCGAGAACTCCGGCCCCGAGCGGACCAGCGAGTTCGTCTACGCGGTCGGCTGGACCCAGCACACCACGGGCTCCCAGATGATCCGCGCGGCGTGCGTCCTGCAACTGCTGCTGGGCAACATGGGCCGCCCCGGCGGCGGCATCCAGGCCCTGCGGGGGCACGCGAGCATCCAGGGCTCCAGCGACATCCCCACGCTGTTCAACCTGCTCCCCGGCTACATCCCCATGCCCTACGCGCACCACCAGCACGGCCTGGCCGCGTTCCTGCGCGCCGACGCCGCGCGCAAGGGCTTCTGGGCCGACATGGACGCGTACGCGGTCAGCCTGCTCAAGGCGTGGTGGGGCGACGCCGCCACCCCGGACAACGACTTCTGCTTCGACCACCTGCCCCGGCTCACCGGCAGCCACAGCACCTACGACACCGTGCTGGAGCAGGTCAAGGGCACGTGCAAGGGCTACTTCCTGCTCGGCGAGAACCCGGCCGTCGGCTCGGCGAACGCCCGGTTGCAGCGCGAGGGCATGGCCAACCTGGAGTGGCTGGTCGTCCGCGACTTCACCCTGACCGAGAGCGCGACGTGGTGGCGCGACGGACCGGAGGTCCGCACCGGCGAGCTGCGCACCGAGGACATCGGCACCGAGGTGTTCTTCTTCCCCGCCGCCGCGCACACCGAGAAGGCGGGCAGCTTCACCAACACCAACCGGATGCTCCAGTGGCACCACCAGGCCGTCGAGCCGAAGGGCGACGCGCGCAGCGACCTGTGGTTCATGTACCACCTGGGGCGGCTCATCCGCGCCGAGCTGGCCGGGTCGACCGATCGCCGCGACCGGCCGGTCCTCGACCTCACCTGGGACTACCCGACCGAGGGCCCGCTGGACGAGCCGGTCGCCGAAGCGGTGCTGGCGGAGATCAACGGGCGGGACGCCGACGGCGCGCCGCTGAGCGCGTACACCCAGCTCAAGGCCGACGGCTCCACCACGTGCGGCTGCTGGATCTACTGCGGCGTGTACGCCGACGGCGTGAACCAGGCCGCGCGCCGCAAACCGGGCCGGGAGCAGGACTGGATCGCGGCGGAGTGGGCCTGGGCGTGGCCCGCCAACCGCCGCATCCTCTACAACCGCGCCTCCGCCCGCCCCGACGGCACGCCGTGGAGCGAGCGCAAGAAGCTGGTGTGGTGGGACGCGGAGGCCGGCAAGTGGACCGGCTACGACGTGCCCGACTTCGAGGAGCGCAAGCCGCCGGACTACCGGCCCGCGCCGGGCGACACCGGCGTGGCCGCGCTCTCGGGCATCGACCCGTTCATCATGCAGTCGGACGGCAAGGCGTGGCTGTACGCGCCGGCGGGCGTCGTGGACGGGCCCATGCCGACCCACTACGAACCGCAGGACTCGCCGTTCCCGAACGCGCTGTACGGGCAGCGGCGCAACCCCGCGCGCCTGGTCTACCCGCACGAGCACAACCGCTACCAGCCCGGCGGCGGCGAGCCGGGCAGCGAGGTCTTCCCGTACGTCGTGACGACCTACCGGCTCACCGAGCACTTCACGGCGGGCGGCATGTCCCGGTGGACGCCGTACCTGGCCGAGCTGCAACCGGAGCTGTTCTGCGAGGTCTCCCCCGAGCTGGCGGCGGCCAAGGGGCTGGTCAACGGCGACTGGGCCACGATCGTCACGGCCCGCGGCGCCATCGAGACCCGGGTCCTGGTGACCGACCGCCTCGCGCCCCTGCGGGTGCAGGACCGCGTGCTGGAGCAGATCGGCCTGCCCTACCACTGGGGTCCCAACGGCCTGAGCGCCGGCGACGCGGCCAACGAGCTGTCCTCGATCAGCCTCGACCCCAGCTCCCACATCCAGGAGGTCAAGGCGTTCAGCGCGGACATCCGGCCGGGCCGGCGGCCGCGCGGCCCGGCGCTGCCCGCGCTGGTGCGCGCCTACCGGCGGCGTGCCGGGATCACCGAACGCACCGGGACGGAGGTGTGAGCACCGTGGACTTCGACCTGCGGGACCTGCTGACCGGTGACGACCCGCCGCGCGCGGGAGGCTACGACGACCCGCCGCCGCGCTACGGGTTCTTCACCGACACCACCGTGTGCATCGGCTGCAAGGCGTGCGAGGTGGCGTGCAAGGAATGGAACCACGTCCCCGACGACGGGCTGCTCTTCACCGGCATGTCCTACGACAACACGCAGGGCCTCGGCGCGGACACCTGGCGGCACGTGGCCTTCGTCGAGCAGCGCAAGCCCCTGGGCGCGCAGGTCGGGGGCGCGCGGACCGCCGGGACCGCCGACCTCGGCATGCCCGCGTTCACCACGCCGGGCGAGCGGGGCGACGGCGACCGGTCGGAGTTCCGCTGGCTCATGGCCTCGGACGTGTGCAAGCACTGCACCCACGCCGCCTGCCTGGACGTGTGCCCCACCGGGGCGCTGTTCCGCACCGAGTTCGGCACCGTCGTGGTGCAGGAGGACATCTGCAACGGCTGCGGGTACTGCGTGCCCGCCTGCCCGTACGGCGTGATCGACCAGCGCCGGGACGACGGGCGGGTCTGGAAGTGCACGCTGTGCTACGACCGGCTCGGCGCGGGCCAGGAGCCCGCCTGCGCGAAGGCGTGCCCGACCGACTCCATCCAGTTCGGCGAGCTGGACGAACTCCGGGAACGCGCCGCCCGGCGCGTCGAGCGGCTGCACGAGGCGGGGATCGCCGACGCCCGGCTGTACGGGCACGACCCCGACGACGGCGTGGGCGGCGCCGGCGCGTTCTTCCTGCTGCTGGACGAGCCCGAGGTCTACGGCCTGCCGCCGGACCCGGTCGTCACCACTCGTGACCTGCCGGCCATGTGGAAGCACGTCGGGATCGCCGCCGCCGCCCTGCTGACCGGCCTCGCGGCCGCCTTCCTGGGGAGGTCGTGATGGCCGACGTGCCGGCCGACCCGGTCGCGCCGCCCGACCGCGACGCCGTCACCGGTGGCGAGCGCCGACGGCGGCGGGGCAGGCGCGGGGAGCGGGCCGTCGTGCCCGACGCGCGCTTCACCTCCTACTACGGCAAGCCCGTGCTCAACAAGCCGACCTGGGCGGCGCGCGACATCGCGGGCTACCTGTTCCTCGGCGGACTGGCGGGCGCGTCGTCGGTGCTGGCCGCCGGGGCCGAGCTGACCGGCCGCCCCGCGCTGGCCAAGGGCTGCAAGGCGGGCGCGCTCGTGGCCATCTCCGGTTCGCTGTACGCCCTCGTGCACGACCTGGGCCGGCCCGCGCGGTTCCTCAACATGCTGCGGGTGGTGAAGCCCAGCTCGCCGATGAGCGTCGGCTCGTGGCTGCTGGTGGCCTACGGGCCGCAGGCCGGCCTCGCCGCCGTCACCGCGCTGACCGGTCGGTTCAGCGTGCTCGGCCGGGTCGCCACGTTCGGCGCGGCCCTGGTCGGCCCGGCGGTCGCCTCCTACACGGCGGCGCTGATCTGCGACACCGCCGTGCCGTCGTGGCACGAGGGCCACCGCGAGATGCCGTTCGTGTTCGTCGGCTCGGCCGCGAGCGCGGCGGGCGGTCTCGGCCTGCTCGTGGCCCCGGTGGACCAGGCGGGTCCCGCGCGGCGGGCCGCGCTCGTCGGCGGTGCGGTCGAGCTGGTGGCCACGGAGGTGATGGTGCGGCGGATGGGCCTGGCCGCCGAGCCGCTGCGCACCGGGCGGGGCGGGAGGCTGGTGAAGGCCGCCGCCGCGCTCACCGCGACCGGCGCGGTGCTCGGGGGCGTGCTGGGCAGGCGCTCCCGCGCGGCCGCGGTGCTCGGCGGGCTGGCGTCGCTGGCCGGGTCGGCGTGCACCCGGTTCGGCGTCTTCCACGCGGGCGTGGCGTCGGCCGAGGACCCGAAGTACGTGGTCCGGCCCCAGCGGGAGCGGCAGGCGAGCCGGGGAGCGCCGACCGCCGCGACGTGAACGCGGGGCCCGACCTTGCGATCGGCTTGCATCCCGCCGGCGCGGCCGACCACCACGAGGCGCGGCCGGCGGCTCCACCCGAGAATCCGGGCATGACGCTCTCCGCGCCGCCGGTCGAGGACGACGAGGGACCCGCCGCCATCGACGCGGCCGCCGGACCAGGGGCCGGTGTGGGACCGGCTGCCGGACCACGCACCGACCCGGGACCAGCCGCCGGACCACGCACCGACCCGGGACCAGCCGCCGGACCACGCACCGACCCGGGACCAGCCGCCGGACCACGCACCGACCCGGGACCAGCCGCCGGCG
>NZ_JBHYXZ010000190.1:13213-14736 GCF_042752395.1 Actinosynnema sp. NPDC059335
ACCACGGGCCGACCCGGGGTCGGCCGCCGTCGTGCGCCGCGCGGACCGCGAGGTGAGAACCTGATGCCCCGGCTGTCGTTGCGCTGGCGCGTCGCGCTGGTCCTGGGCGCGGGCTCGTTGCTGCTGACCAGCGCGGTGGCGGTGCTGGTGTGGAACCTGTCCTCCGGGTACATGCTGCGCCAGCGCGAGCAGAGCGCCATCCGGCAGGCCGAGGTCAACGTCCGGCTCGTCGACGAGGCGCTGCGCACCGGCTCCGACGCGCTGGAGGAGCTGCTGACCGGCCTGACCACCGGGCCGGACTCGACCGTCGTGCTGTACCGGTCCGGCCAGGTCCTGACGAGCGGGCGGCAGGTCGACCCCCGGGCGCTGCCCGACCGGCTGGTCGAACTCGGCCGCCGCGGCACGCCAGCGACGCAACGGCTCGTCGTGGACGGCATCCCGGTGCTGGCCGTCAGCCTGCCCATCAGCTCCACCGACGCCGCCTACGTCGAACTCGCGCCGCTGTTGCAGCTCGACCGCACGTTCCGCTTCCTCAGCGTCCTGCTGATCAGCGGGGCCGTGGTCAGCGGGTTGCTCGGCGTCGCGCTGGGGTCGTGGGCCGGCCGCCGCGCCCTGCGCCCGCTGACCGAGCTGACCGAGGCCGCGTCCCGGGTGGCGGGCGGCGACCTGGCGGCGCGCCTGCCGACCCAGATCGACCCCGACCTGGCGCACCTAGCGACGACGTTCAACGCCACCGCCGACGCGCTGGAGGAACGGGTGCTGCGCGACGCGCGCTTCGCCAGCGACGTCAGCCACGAGCTGCGCTCGCCCCTGACCACCATGGTCAACGCCGCCGAGGTGCTGCGCCGCCGCCGCGCGGAGATCCCCGGCACCGCGGGGCGGGCCGTGGACCTGCTGACGTCCGAGGTGGACCGCTTCGCCCGGACCGTGGTGGATTTGCTGGAGATCTCCCGCTCGGACCAGCGGGCCGACGACGCCGAGCCGGAGGTCATCGACCTCGCGTCGCTGGTGGACAACGTGCTGGACTCCCGGCCCGGCACGGAGGTCCCGGTGCGCACCGGTGTCCCCGGGCCCCGGGTGCTGGGCGACCGCCGCCGGCTGGACCGGGTGGTGAACAACCTG
This sequence comes from Actinosynnema sp. NPDC059335, assembly GCF_042752395.1. Lineage (NCBI taxonomy): Bacteria > Bacillati > Actinomycetota > Actinomycetes > Pseudonocardiales > Pseudonocardiaceae > Actinosynnema > Actinosynnema sp. NPDC059335. The sequence goes on from NZ_JBHYXZ010000190.1 coordinate 14,336, forward strand.
CTCGACAACGCCGAGCGCCACGCCGGCGGCGCGGTGCGGGTCGCGGTCCTGGCCCGGGACGGCCGCGCCCGGCTGGAGGTGGACGACGCCGGGCCGGGCGTGCCGCCCGAGCTGCGCGACCGCATCTTCCACCGCTTCGACCGGGGCACGCGGGCGGGCAGCCGGGGCGCGGACACCGGCAGCGGCCTCGGCCTGGCCCTGGTCGCCCAGCACGTCCAGCGGCACGGTGGGTCGGTGTGGGTCGAGGACCGCCCCGGCGGCGGGGCCCGGTTCGTGGTCGAGATCCCGGAGGCGCAACGGTGAGGCCCACCGCCACGGCCACCCCCGCACGCGACCGCTCAGCCCACGACGGCCACCGCCACGGCCACCCCCGCACGCGACCGCTCAGCCCAGGGCGGCCA
>NZ_JBHYXZ010000191.1:0-2252 GCF_042752395.1 Actinosynnema sp. NPDC059335
CCCCCCCCCGCCCCCCACCCCCCCCGCCGGCCCCCCCGCGGGGCCCGGCGGGCAGGGACGCGGCCACGTGCGCGATCACCAGCGCGGGCAGCAGCGACCAGGCCGCCAGGAACCCGCCGCCGGCGCACATCACCGCCCACGCCGCCAGCGCCACCGCGAACGTCGCCGCGTGCTCCCACGGCCGGCCGCCGCCGCGGCCCAGCCCGTCCATCGCCAGGCGCAGGTACCGGGTGTGCTGGACGACCACCACGACCACCGCCGCCCCCACCAGCAGCGACTTGACCAGGCCGTAGTGGTTGGCGAGCAGGTCGAGCGCGGTGCCGACGAGGACGACCGCGCCGCCCGCCAGCACGGACCACCACGTGTAGCGGCGGAGCCTGGTCAAGGGGGTCACCAGGCGAATCTACGAGCCGGGTCGCACGCCTGTCTGCTGACATCTGTCACACGGACCGGTGCGCGACGGCACTGGGGGGCGCGCGGGCGGGCGACGAGCATGGCGGCCATGGGTGAAGCGGTGATCGACGTGGCGGGCCTGAGGTGCCGCTACGGTGACTTCGAAGCGGTCCGGGGGATCGACTTCGAGGTCCGGCGGGGGGAGCTGTTCGCGCTGCTCGGCACGAACGGCGCGGGCAAGACCACCACCATGGAGACGCTGGAGGGGCTGCGCGCCCCGTTCGCCGGCACCGTGCGGGTGCTGGGGCTGGACCCGTTCCGCGACCGCGCGGCGCTGCGCGGCCGCACCGGCGTCATGTTGCAGGACAGCGGGTTCCCGGCCGACCTCACCGCGCGTGAGATGGTCGCGTTGTGGGGCGCGACGAGCGGCCGGCGGGCCACCGAGGACGTGCTGGCGCGGCTGGACCTGGCGCACCGGCGCGACGTGCGGATCAAGCAGCTGTCCGGCGGCGAGCGGCGGCGGCTCGACCTCGCGCTGGCCGTGCTGGGGCGGCCCGAGCTGCTGTTCCTGGACGAGCCGACGACCGGGCTGGACCCCGAGTCGCGGCGGCGCACGTGGGACGTGGTGCGCGGCCTGCTCGCCGAGGGCACGACCGTCGTGCTGACCACGCACTACCTGGAGGAGGCCGAGTCGCTCGCGCACCGGCTGGCGATCCTGCACGAGGGCGAGGTCGCGGTGTCCGGGGCGCTGGTGGACGTGCTCGCCGCCCAGCCCGCGCGGATCGCGTTCGACCTGCCCGAGCCGCTCGACGTGAGCGCGCTGCCGATGCTGTCGGGCGACGTGGTGCACCGGCCGTCCGGCCGGGTGGAGGTGCGGACCCGCGAGCTGCAGGACGACCTCGCGGTGCTCCTGGCGTGGGCGCGGCAGGAGGGCTTGCGCCTGGGACGGATCCGCGCGCACCACGCCTCGCTGGAGGACGTGTTCCACGGCGCCCGCGCCGGGCGCGAGGCGGTGGCCGCGTGATCGCCGCACTGGGCGTGGCCGAGCTGAAGCTCCTGCTGCGCAACCGGACCGCCGCCGCGCTGGCCGTGCTGATGCCGCTGGCGATGGGCGCCTACTTCGCGCTGACCGCGGACGGCGAGCCGTCCGGCTGGACCACGGTGGTGACGCTGCAACTGCTGTTCTCGCTCGGGTTCACCGTGTACGTGACCGTGACGACCGCGTTGACGGCCCGCCGGCAGGACCTCTACCTCAAGCGGCTGCGGACGGGCGCGGCGTCGGACGCGGTGGTGCTGACCGGCGTGCTGCTGCCGGTCGTGCTGCTGGGGCTCGCGCAGGCGGTGGTGCTGCTGGGCATCAGCGTGGCGGCCGGCGCGCCGCTGCCGGCGCGGCCGGAGCTGCTGGCCTTGGCGGTGGTCGGGGGAGTGGCGCTGAGCTGCGCGGCGGGCGTGTGCACCAGCGGGGTGACCAACACCGCGGAGCTGGCCCAGATCACCACCGCGCCGTTCTTCTTCGCCCTCGTCATCGGCGGCCTGCTGGGGTCCGCCGGGCCGGTGGACGTGCGGCTGTTCCTGGTGCCGGGCAGCGGCCTGGGCACGCTGGTCGGCGCGGCGTGGGGAGGCCCGACCGGGCAGGTCGGCCCGGCCGCCCTGTCCGTGGCGCTGTGGGTGGTGGCGGCGACCGGCCTGGCCGCCCGCTTCTTCCGCTGGGACCCGCGCACGTAGGACGCCCGGGCCCCGGCGGGGGGGGGGCCCCCCGGGGGCCGGCCCCCCCCCCGCCCCCGGGGCGGCCACGGGCGGGGGGGTTGACAACAAAGAAGAGGGGCGCGGGTGTTGTGGGTGGTTTATAGGGGGTGGGA
>NZ_JBHYXZ010000191.1:2262-14645 GCF_042752395.1 Actinosynnema sp. NPDC059335
GGGGGGGGGCGCCCGGGGGGGCCCCGCCGTTTTCGGGGGCGCCCCCCCCCGCACGGCGCGCGCGGGGCCCGGGGGGGGGGCGGCCCCGGCGGCCCCCCGGCCCCTACCTCGCCGCGGGACGTCCCAGGGAGACCAGGCGGAACCCCGCCTCGGCCACCTTCTCGACCGGCAGCAGGTTGCGCGTGTCCACGATGACGGGCTCCGCCATCGCGGCCGCCAGGTTCGGCCAGTCCAGCTCGGCGAACTCCGGCCACTCGGTCAGCACCACCAGGCCGCGCGCGCCGTCCGCCACCGCCTCGGCCGAGCCCAGCACCCGGACCGGGCCGCAGTCCCGGCTGACGCACGGGTCGTAGCCGGTCAGCCACGCGCCCTCCTCGGCCAGCAGGCGGGCGACCGCGAGGGCGGGGGAGTCGCGCAGGTCGTCGGTGCCCGCCTTGAACGTCAACCCGAGCAGCCCGAGCCGGACGCCCGCCAGCTCGCCGCCCACCGCCTCGCGGACCAGGCCGACGACCCGCCGTGCCTGGTGGTCGTTCGTGCCGATGGTCGCGCGCAGCAACGGGAAGTCGACGTGCGCGTCCTCCGCCGTGGACAGCAGCGCCCTGGTGTCCTTGGGGAAGCACGAGCCGCCCCAGCCCGGTCCGGGTTCCAGGAACGCCGACCCGATCCGGTCGTCCAGCTTCATGCCCTCGGTCACGTCGCCGATGTCCGCGCCGACCCGTTCGCACAGCTCGGCGAGGCTGTTGACGTAGGACAGCTTCATGGCCAGGAAGCAGTTGCTGGCGTACTTCACCAGCTCCGCGCTCGCGCTGCCGGTGACCAGCGCCGGCGCGCCCGTCCCCGCGTACAGCGCGACCACCCGGCGTGCGACGTCCTCGGTCTCGGAGCCGACCACGACCCGTTGGGGCCGCAGGAAGTCGTCCACGGCGTGGCCCTCGCGCAGGAACTCCGGGTTGGACACGACCCGCACGTCGGGCCGGCCCACCAGCTCGGCCACCCGCTCCGCGGTGCCGGCGGGCACGGTCGACTTGATCACGAGCACGCAGCCGGGCCGGACCGCGTCGCGCGCCTCGCGCAGCACCGCGTGCACCGCGGCGAGGTCGGCCGCCCCGTCCTCGCCGGTCGGCGTCGGCACGCACAGGAACACGAAGTCCACATCGGACAGCGCCTCCGCGTTGCCGAGCACGAACCGCAGCCGCCCGTCGCGCAACCCCTCCGCGACCAGCTCGCCCAACCCCGGTTCGTGCGCGCCGATCTCGGCCCGGCCCAGCGCCGCGACCTTCGCCTCGTCCACGTCCGCGCACACCACGGCGTGCCCGAGCCGGGCGAAGCACGCCGCGGTCGTCAGACCGACATAGCCCGCTCCGATGACGCCGATCCTGGCCACGGTCCACCTCCCAGTAGTGTTCGCGCGGCGTCCAGCACCTCGGCCGCGGTGATGTCGAGCAGCCCCGGGTCGGGCCGGTCGGCGAACGTGTCGCCGGTCCTGCCGCGCCACAGCACCCGGTGCGGCCCCGACCGCGGTCCCCACTCGGCGGGGGACACGGGGCCGAACAACACCACGGACGGCGTGCGGTAGGCGGTGGCGACGTGCGCCACGCCGGTGTCACCGCAGATGACGAGTCGTGCGCCGGCCACGAGGTCCAGCAGTCCGGCCAGGTCGCCGATGCGCGTGCGGCCCTCGGTGACCTCGCGCACCAGGGGCGCCTCGGCGGGGCTGCCGGTCACCACGACGTTCGGGCCCAACGCGCGCACCACCTCGGCGAACCGGTCCGCGGGCCACCGCCGCGCGCCGTGGCTCGCGCCGGGGTGCACGACGATCGCGCCGTTGCGGGGCCGGGGCGGCAGGTGCAGGTCGTCCGGGTCGCAGGCGATGCCGAACTGCGCCAGCAGCCGGCACCACCGCAGCACCTCGTGCTGGTGCGCGGGCCACGGCACGTGCGCGCCGTGGGTGATCAGCCGTGCCGGGCGGGTCGCGCGCAGCAGGGTCGTGCTCTGCGGCCCCTTCCCGTGCAGGTTGACCGCGAGGTCCGGCGAGTCGCAGTCGAGCGGCACGAGTCCCTCGGTGGGCAGCAGCCGGTCCACCGCGTCGATCCGGTCCACGGCGTCGGCGAGCCAGCCGGGCGCGGCCAGGGTGATCTCCGCGTCGGGGTGCGCCCGGCGCAACCCGCGCAGCGCGGGCACGGCCGTCAGCAGGTCGCCGAGGCCGAGCGCGCGCAGCACGAGGATCCTCACCGCTGCGCCCTCCCGGAGCCCGACCCGGTGTCCCGCGCCGATCCGGAACCGGGGCCGACCTCCCGCGCCCTGCCGTTCCCGCGCGCCTTCCCGGCCGCCGAGGCGTTCCCCGCCCGCTGCTGTCCCGCGGTCCCGCGCGCCTTCCCGGCGCCGGGAGCCGGCTCGGCCTGGCGCGGCTCCCCGGTCCGGCGTGCCGCGCCGGCCGCCGGCGCCTTCGCCGCCTCCCACGCCTTCCCGGTCTCCCGCGCGGTCGTGCGCAGCCGGTCCAGTGCGTCCGCCACCGGCACCACCCGGCGGGTCCGGCCCGCGACCGGCACGCCCCGGTGCCGCACCTCGCCCCGCAGCCGGTGCCAGCACGCGGCGGGCGGGATGGCGACGCTGGTGACGACCATCCTCGCCACCTCGTCGCGGGTGCGCGGTCCGGGTGCGATGCGCTGCGCGGCGAACCACCCGGTGAGCCCCGCCCACGCGCCGCCGAACGCCCACGCCGCCTTCCGCCACCCCAGGAACCCGCACAGGACCGCGGCGGCCCCGGACGCCGTGGTGGCCGCGTGCCACCGCAGCCGACCGGGCGCGCCGCCCATCAGCTCACGCCACCGCGGCCCGAGCAGCCGCCGCGCCAACGCGTCGTCGGCGTTGCCGCGCTGCTGTCGCAGGCTCGCGAAGAACCCCGCCTCGCGCACCGGGTGCGTGGTCACGCGGTCGCCCCTGACGATCCGGTACCCGCGGGCCTGCACGCGCAGCGCCAGCTCGGCGTCCTCCCGGTACGCGCGCGGGAACCGCTCGTCGAACCCGCCCGCGTGCACGAGCGCCGCCCGCCGGTAGGCCATGTCCGCGGTGATCCACCGCGCGTCCGCCAACCCGGCCGTGCCGCGCTCCCAGTCGGTCGGCCGGCGGTCGGCGGGCAGCGGCACGGTGATCCGGCCCTGCGACGCGCCCACGTCCAGCCCCAGCCGGGCCAGGTCGGCGGTCAGCCGCTGCTTCCAGTCGCGCGGCGGCACCACGTCGTCGTCCAGGAACGCGATCCACTCGCAGCACGCCGCACGCCACCCGGCGTTGCGCGCGGCGGCGGGGCCGCGACCGCCGGTGCGCAGCACGCGCGCCGAGTGCGTCGGCGGCAGCGGGCCGGGGTCGGGCCGGTCGTCCACCACGATCACCTCGCGCGGCGGCGGGCCGTCGCCGTGCTCCAGCGCGTCGAGCACGACGCGCAGGCTGTCCCGCCCGACGGTGGGGATCACGACCGCGTAGTCGACGCTCATCGCGGCCGCCGCACCACGAACCGGCCGATGGCCAGCAGGTCCACCGGCGCCGAGCCGAAGCACTCCAGCGCGTCGCGCGGGTCGTCCACCATCGGCCGCCCGGCCGTGTTCAGGCTCGTGTTCACCACCACGGGCACGCCGGTGCGCCGGTCGAACTCGCGGATCACCCGCGCCATCAGCGGCTCGGTGGCCGCGTCCACGGTCTGCACGCGCGCCGTGCCGTCCACGTGCACGACCGCCGGGATGCGGTCGCGCCACTCCGGCTGCACGTCGTGCACGAAGAGCATGTAGGGGCTGGGCAGCGGTCCCCGCTCGAACAGCTCGGCCGCGCGGTCGGCCAGCACCATCGGCGCGATCGGCCGGAACTGCTCGCGCCCCTTCACCTCGTTGAGCCGGGCCAGGTTCTCCGCCCGGCCGGGGTGCGCGAGCAGCGACCGGCGGCCCAGCGCCCGCGGCCCGTACTCGCTGCGACCCTGGAACCAGGCCACCACCTGGTCGTCGGCCAACGCCTCGGCCACCGCGACGGCCACGTCGTCCGGCTCCTCGTACGGCACCTTCGCGGTGCGCAGGTGGTCCTCGATCTCCGCGTCCGTCCAGGACCGGCCCAAATCCGCGCCCGGCATCGCGGCGGCCGGTTCGCCGGCGTCCGCCACCACCTGCAACGCCGCGCCCAGCGCGGTCCCCGCGTCACCGGCGGCCGGCTGCACCCACACCTCCTCGAACGGCCCCTCGGCGAAGATCCGGGTGTTCGCCACGCAGTTGAGCGCCACGCCGCCCGCCATGGTCAGCCGCTTCTGCCCGGTCCGCTCGTGCAGCCACCGCACCAGGTCCAGCAGCACCTCCTCGACCCGGACCTGCACGCTGGCCGCCAGCTCGGCGTGCTCGCGCGTCACCTCGTCGTCCGGGCCGCGGCGCTTGGCCAGCGTCGCCCAGTCCAGCGGCGTGATGTGGAACCCGCCGTCCTCGGTCGCGCGGACGTGCTCGCGCAGCAGGTCCAGGTGCTTGGGCTCGGCGTAGGAGGCCAGCGCCATCACCTTGTACTCGTCGCTGGAGCGCAGGAAGCCCAGGTGCTCGGTCAGATCCTCGTAGAGCAGGCCCAGGGAGTGCGGCAGGTGCTGCGCGGCCAGCGTCTCCAGCCTGTGGTCGCGGTAGCTGCCCGCCAGGTGCGACCGGCACTCGCCGCGGCCGTCGTTGACCAGCACGGCGCAGTCGCCGCCGAACGGCGCGGCCAGGCCGGTCGACGCGGCGTGCGCGACGTGGTGCGGTACGAACCGCACGATGGCCGGGTCCAGCCCCGGCAGCGCGGTGGCCAGGAAGTACGGCGCGCGGCGGGCGTACTCGGTGCGCAGGTCCTCCCACGGCACGTCGTTGGGCTCGACCAGGTCCGGGTCGTAGGAGTAGGCCACGGCGTCCAGGTCGGCGGGCGTCAGCCCGGCGTGCTCCAGGCACCAGCGCGCGGCCTGCTCGGGCTGTTCCCACGCGGAGAACGGCACCGGCCGCTTGCCGTGCTTGCGGCGGGAGAAGCGTTCCTCCTCCGCGGCGGCCACCACCCGGCCGTCCACCACGAGGGCGGCGGCGGGGTCGTGGAAGACCGCGTTGATTCCGAGCACGCGCACGGCGTTCCCCTTTCGCTCCTGCTCCTGAGTGGACCGCCCTCCCGAGTGGACGGTCGCGGACGGACCGACGTGGTCCGACTACCCGACGAGTTCCCGGTCAAACGAGCGCCGCAGCCCCTCGGCCAAGCCGATCTCCGGCTGCCAGCCCAGCACCTCGCGCGCCAGCGAGATGTCCGGGCGGCGACGACGCGGGTCGTCGGTCATCGCGTCGACGTGCTCGACGGGGGAGTCGCTGCCGGTGAACTCGATGACCTTCCGGGCCACCTCCAGCACGGTGATCTCCTCCGGGTTGCCGAGGTTCACCGGACCGGGGTGGTCGCTCTCCGCCATCGACAGCAGCCCGCGCACCAGGTCGTCCACGTGGCACAGCGAACGGGTCTGGGAGCCGTCGCCGTGCACGGTCAGCGGTTCGCCGGCGCGGGCCTGCCGGAGGAACGTGGGGATCATCCGGCCGTCGTGCGGGCGCATCCGCGCGCCGTAGGTGTTGAAGATCCGCACGATGCCCGTGTCGACGCCGTACTCGCGGCGGAACGCGCAGGTCATCGCCTCGCCGAAGCGCTTGGCCTCGTCGTAGACGCTGCGCGGGCCGATCGGGTTGACGTTCCCCCAGTAGGTCTCGCGCTGAGGGTGCTCCAACGGGTCGCCGTACACCTCGCTGGTCGACGCGATGACGATCCGCGCGCCCTTGCGCCGCGCCAGCTCCAACGCGTGCAGCGTGCCGAAGCCGCCGGTCTTGAGCGTGTCGACGGGCATCCGCAGGTAGTCGACCGGGGACGCGGGGCAGGCCAGGTGCATCACCAGGTCCACGTCGCCCAAGAGGTCGATCGGCTTGGAGACGTCGTCCACCACCACGCCCAACCGGGGGTCGTCCGGCAGGTTGTCCGGCGACCCGGTGCGGAAGTCGTCCACGCAGACCACCCGCGCGCCGCGCCTGAGCAGCGCCTCGCACACGTGCGAGCCGAGGAACCCGGCGCCGCCCGTCACCACCACCCGTTCGAATCCCATGGGGGTGGCCTACCCGTGGAGCCGAGGAGTAACCGCCGGTTCCCGGGGTAGTACCCCGTGGTGTCCCAGACGACCGTGGTGATAGCGACCCGTGACCGCGCGGACGACCTCGCGCGGACGCTCACCCGGCTCCGGGAGCTGGACGTGCCGGTCATCGTGGTCGACAACGGGTCGTCCGACGACACGGTGGCGCGCGTGCGGCGGGAGTTCGCCGGGGTCGAGGTGCTGGCCCTGAGGCACAACGAGGGCGCGTTGGCGCGCAACCACGGCGTTCGGCGCGCGACCACCCCGTACGTCGCGTTCAGCGACGACGACTCGTGGTGGGCGCCGGGGTCGCTGCCTCGGGCCGAGGAGCTGTTCGCGCGGCACCCGCGGCTGGGCCTGGTCGCGGCCCGCACGATCGTGGAGCCGTTCGGCCGGTTGGACCCGGTGTGCGAGGAGATGGCCCGCTCGGCGCTGGGGCGCGACGACGACCTGCCCGGACCGTCCGTGCTGGGTTTCGTGTGCTGCGGGGCGATCGTGCGGCGGTCGGCGTTCCTCGCCGCGGGCGGGTTCCACCCGGTGCTGTTCTGGCCGGGGGAGGAGCGGCTGTTCTCCTGGGACCTGGCCGCCGCGGGCTGGGCGTGCTGCTACGTGGACGACGTCGTGGCCCACCACCGGCCGTCGTCGTTCCGGCCGCCGTCGGCGTGGCGGCGGCGGGTGGAGATGCGCAACGAGCTGCTGACGACCTGGCTGCGCCGTCCGGTCGGCGTGGTGCTCGGGCAGACGGCGGCGCTGCTCCGGCAGGCGGTGGGCGACCGGGACGCGGGCGCGGCGCTGGGCGCGGCCGTCCGCAGGCTGCCCGCCGTGCTGCGCCACCGGCGCAGGCTGCCGGCCGACGTGGAGCGCCGGGTCGCCCTGGTCGGCTGACCCCGTTCCGGAGGCCGGCGTCCAGGAGGCCGGCGTTCAGGAGGCCGGCGCGTCCCGCTCCACGACGACCTCGCCCGCGTGGTCCAGCCGGTAGCCGACGCCCCGCACGGTGGTGATGATCGACGCCGCGTCGCCCAGCTTGTGCCGGATGCGGCGCACGTGCACGTCCACCGTCCGGGTGTCCACGACGGTCCGCGTGCCCCACACGGTCGACATCAGCGAGGCCCGCCGGTGCACCCGGTGCGGGTGCGTGCACAGGTGGTGCAGCAGGTCGAACTCCAGCCTCGTGAGCTGCACCGGCACGCCCCGGTGCAGCACGCGCCGCGAGTCGACCAGGATCCGCAGCACCGGCTCGGTCCGCGGCGCGGGCAGGTCGACCACCACGTCCGCGTCCCGCAGGTCCACCACCACGTCGGCGTCGCGCAGGTCCAGCGCCGAGCGCAGCGCCGCGGCCAGCCGCCCCGCCGTGTCCACCACCCGCGTGCCCGGGGCGGACACGCGGATGACGACCGTCACCTCGACGTCCGTCCGGCCGACACCGGTCACCTCGGGCAATGCCGTCACGGTGTGATCGGACCAGTGCGGCCCGACGCACGTCAACGCGTTCCAACCCGTGGGAGGTGTTGACAAGGGGCATCATGAAACCCATGAGGACCATCACCCTGAACAACGGCGTGACCATGCCGCGGCTCGGTTTCGGCGTCTTCCAGGTGTCCATTGAGGACACCTACGACGCGGTGGCGGAGGCGCTGCGGGTCGGCTACCGCAGCATCGACACCGCCGCCGCCTACCGCAACGAGGAGCCGGTCGGCCGCGCGGTCGCCGACTCCGGGCTGCCGCGCGACGACGTGTTCGTGACGACCAAGCTCTGGAACTCCGACCAGGGCTACGACGAGGCGCTGCGGGCGTTCGACGCGAGCGCCGAGCGGCTCGGCCTGGACCGGGTCGACCTGTACCTGGTGCACTGGCCCGCGCCCAAGCAGGACCGGTACGTCGACACGTGGCGCGCGCTGGGCAAGCTGCACGCCGACGGCCGGGTCCGCGCGATCGGCGTGTCCAACTTCCAGCCCGCGCACCTGGAGCGGATCATCGACGCCACCGGCGCGGTGCCCGCGGTGAACCAGGTCGAGCTGCACCCGCGGCTCCAGCAGGCCGAGCTGCGGGCCTTCCACGCCCGGCACGGCATCGTGACGGAGGCGTGGAGCCCGCTGGCGCAGGGCGCGTTGCTGTCCGACCCGGTCATCACCGACGTCGCGGCCAAGCACGGGCGCACCCCGGCGCAGGTCGTGCTGCGCTGGCACCTCCAGCTCGGCAACGTCGTGATCCCCAAGTCGGTGACGCCCAGCCGGATCGCGGAGAACTTCGCTCTGTTCGACTTCGAGCTGGACGACGAGGACCTGGGCCGCATCGCCGGGCTGGACCGGGGCGAGCGCACCGGTCCGGATCCCGACACGTTCGGCTAGGCCGCCCGACCACCCGACGACCCGACCACCCCCGGGGTCAGACGCTCACCGGGCCGCCGGTCCGCCAGTACACGCCGGCGTCCCGGGTGAGCAGCCCTTCGTCCACCAGGTAGCGGCGCACCGTCACGTGGTCCACCTCGCCGCCGTCGCACCACCGCCTCAGCACCTCCACCACGTCCCGCTCGGGGTACCGTCTACCCGGCTCGAACGCGGTGCTCACCTGTTCGAGCACCGCCCGCCTGCGCCCGCGCTGCGCGGGCAGCTTCACCAGCCGCCCATCTCGCACGAACGGGTCTTCGGGGACCCGGTTCGCCTGTTCGACCCGGGTGGCCTCCTTGAACAGCTCCTCGCGCAGCCGCAAGCCGGAACCGTCGGTCACGACGAGACCGGCCGACCGCAACCGGCCCAACGAGTTCTCGACCCGCCGAGCGTCCAACCCGGTCGCCTCGACGATGTCGGCGGTCGTGCGCGCACCCAGGACCAGCGCGGCGGCCACGCGCAACCGCTCCGGTTCGGCCAGCAGTCCGATCAGTGAATCAGGGGTCACTCTTCGAGCTAACCGAACCCGGCGGCCCGGTGCACGCCCATTTCGGCGGACCTTTAGTAGCCGTGCGCACTGATCACCTCTTCCCCCTGGCCTCGGTGGAGCCGGTTTTCGGCATGCCGACCGAGAACGCCCGCAAGTTCCAGCAGGTGGCGGCCGAGCAGGACCTCATCATCGACGTGCGGGCGACGAACCCGCACGCGGTGGCGTGGTTGCGCCGGGGCGCGCTGCCCAAACCCGAGGCCGTGAAGGCCAAGACCATCGACGACGACGACGTCCGCCTGGGCGCGGCGCCCCGCCACCGGGGCCTCGTCGGCTACTTCCGGCCCCGGTTACCGCTCGTCGACCTCGACGACCGGCTGCTGCGCCGGTACGACCAGCGGCGCGTCGAGTTCGAGGCGTTGCGCGAGAAGATGGCCCGGTTCGACCGGCGCGGCGAGTACGTGGTGCGCGACGGCGTCGTGCACGGTTTCGACCGGGACGGCCGGCTGCGGCCCCTGACCGGCGACCACGACGTGTTCGACATCCGCGCCTCCGGCGGCGCGGGCCTGAGCAGGCGCCGGTACGACCGCGCGGTGGCCACCATGATGTCGATGGACATGGGCGTCACGCACGGGGCCCACATGTACTGGCGGCCCACCACCCGGTCCGACCGCGCGATGTTCGAGTCGATCGCCCGCAGCGGGGACCCCAAGCTGCGCTTCCACCCGGACGGCACGATGACCGCGGGCGACTACCGCCGCTTGAACGCCGGGATCAGCGCGATCACCACGCCCGCGAGGGCGGCCCGGCCGTACGCCAGGGTCTCCCACGTGGGCAGACCCATGGTGCCGGTGTCGTCGGCGTAGGTGATGAACAGTTGGCCGTAGAGCACCAGCAGCAGGACGCCGTAGAGCCGCGCGTGCCGGTGTCGCCACGAGAGCAGGACACCGGCCACGCCGGTGCACACGTAGAGGGTGTGGTTGACGCCGTCGCCCATGGGCAGGAACGGGACGGAGGCGAGCACGACCTGGAGCACGCCGACGACGAGCGCGAGTGCCTGGGCCCGGCTGAACGACCGCTCGCCGGCTCCGGGCTCTGCCCGCCGGTCGGTGTCCTTCCGGGTCCGTCGCGCCTTCACGACCGCCTCGATCCGCATGGCTGCTGGTTACCCGGCCCCTTTCGGCTCACCCGCGACGCCGCGGGCTTCGCCCTATAGGGCACATCGCCCGACACGGTCCGGCATTACGGCCCACCCGGCGAGTCGTGCCCGTGCCACGCCCGGTGGGCGTGTCGGGTCGCGTTGGGCCGGACGGGCGTGTCGCGTTGGGCCGATCGGGTCGTGGCCGTCGTCCGGCGGCACGGTTCCGCCGGGTGTGCGCGTGTGGCGCGGGCCTGCCTGTGCGAGTGCGCCCGGTCTCGTTCGGTGCCCGACCTTCCCCGGCGGCGGGGCCGGCGTGCGGCCCGGGCTCCTGTCGGCGCGGCGGCCTTGCCCGTTCCCGCGTGCCGCCGTGCCCAGGGTCAGCGCAGCAGCCGGTCGATCTCCGCGCGGGCGTCCGCGGCCGCCCGGTCGGGTGTTCGCTCACCGGTGAGCACCCGCGAAGCCATGGTGGCGAGGGCGCGGGAGACGTCCGGGTACTGCGCCCCGTAGGCGGTGGGCGTCCGGGCGGACCGCAGTTGGGCGGTGAAGCCTGGCACGTTCGGGTCCCACTGCCAGGCCAGGGCGTCCACCGTGCCGGTGCGGTTGGGCAGCGCGCCGAGGCCGCCGCCGAACTCGGTGGCGTTGTCCGGGTGCTCGGCCAGCCACGTCAGCACGTCCCACGCCCGGTCGACCTGCCCCGCGCGGCCGACCACCCAGGTCTCGCCGCCGAGCTGCCCCGCCGGTCCCGCCGCGCCGTCGGGCAGGGCCGCCGCGGCCCAGTCCAGCCCCGCCTGGTTGAGCTGCGGGACCGCGTCCGGCCCGGTGACCACCATCGCGCAGCGCCCCTCCGCGAACCGCTGCCGCGCGTCGGCGTCGGTCCAGCCGAGGACCTCCGCCGGGGCGCTGCGGTCGGTGTTCACCAGCGCGTCCAGGTGCGCGAGGGCGTCGAGGGAGGGCTGCTCGTCGATGCCGGTCACGTCACCGCCCGCCTGCCACAGCAGGGGCAGGAACGTCGTGGTGAGGTCGTCGTCCTTCCCGCCGAAGCACAGGCCCGCCCGGTCGGTCGAGGTCAGGGCCTTGGCGGTGGTCCGCAAGCCCTCCCACGTGGTCGGCGGCGACGCGATCCCGGCGGCCTGGAAGTGCTCGCGGTTGTAGACGAGCGCGGTGGTGGTGCTGCGCAGCGGCACGCCGCGGACCCGGCCGTCGTGGGTCACGCTCTCGCGCACCGCCGGGAGGAAGTCGCCGGCGAGGCCCCACCGCTCGAACCGGTCGGTGAGGTCGGCCACGGCGTCGGCCTCGGCCAGCCGGGGCAGGTCGGTGGCGTCCACGGCGGCGATGTCGGGGAAGACGCCGGACGCGACCGCCTCGGCGAGCTTGGCCCGGAACTCGGGGCGGGACAGGGAGGTGCGCTCGATCCGCACGCCGGGGTGTTCCTGCCCGTAGCGGGCGAGGAGGCTGTCCACCGCCTGGTCGGCCATGGGGGAGTGGGTGAAGTGATCCCACCAGGTCAGTGTCACCTGGTCTGGGATTTCGGTCTGCTCTGCGTTGCACGCGCCGGTCACGACCAGGACCGCTGCCAGGAGCAGCGCTCGTCCACGCATCCCGCTCCACCCTTCGGGGTAGGCGACCTCTACGGACTGTGATCGGTCCTACTCCGGTGCGCGAGGCGGTGTCAAGATCGGAGGTGGTTCAGACCTCCGGCCGTCCTCGGGGCGGCGGCGACGGTGTGGTGGTGGGCGTCCCGTCCGCGACCGGGTGGTCCGGCTCGGCGGGGTCGCCGGGGTCGGGGATGAGGTCGGCGAGGTAGGTGGCCGCCAACTCGTCGTAGATCGGTGTTGAACTCACGTTTCCGCATCCTGTCCGGCCCCGGGCCGCGGCGCTGCCCCTCTCACTCCTGTGGGTTACCTTTCGCCGTCCTCCGCCGGCCGGTCTCCGCACAAGTGCGGAGATCATTCCCGCTGGTGGGAGCGTCGGCCGGACCGATGTGGACAGTCCTCGGCATGATCGTCCGAGACCGGCCTCCACCCCCGTCACCCAGCCGTTATCGGAGTACCTGATTGAACGGCGGTAACAGGGGTACCCGTGCCTGCGATGAGGGCTTAGGCGGCCACCGCCCCCCAAACTGGCCGCCTGACAAGTCCCGGCCGGACTCCCCTCCCCCCAAGAGTCCGGCCGGGCACCTCATCGCCCTTCCCCCAACACGGCGATCCGGCCGTTCCGGGTGCACCCCGGAAC
>NZ_JBHYXZ010000192.1:0-8467 GCF_042752395.1 Actinosynnema sp. NPDC059335
CGGGGCGCTGCCGCGCGCCACCGCGACCCGCGGCCCGGATCCCGAGTCGGCGGACCCTCAGCTCGCGGCCACGGTCCACCCGGTCGCGGCGAGCTTCGCGGTCCGGGGGCCGTGGGCCCAGATCCGCTCCTGGTAGGCGCGCAGCAGCGCGGCGTGGATGTCGTCGACGTACTCGGCCACCGCGCAGTCCCGCCGCCACGCCACGGTGACGCGCCGGTGCACCGGGTTGCCCACGATCGGCTTGAGCAGCACGCCCGGCAGGTCGTGGCCGGTCGGGAAGAAGCACGCCACGGTGTGCGCCGAGCGCACCAGCTCCGCGGCCGACGCCGGGTCGACGCCGAAGTGCGCGCAGCGCGGCGTGAAGCCGGCCGCCTCGCAGGCCAGGTGCAGGTCGAGCCGCCCGCCGCCGTAGCTCTCGTCGGGCACCGCCCACTCCTCGTCGGCCAGTTCGGACAGCCGTACCTCGTTGCGCGCGGAAAGCCGGTGCCCGACCGCGATCCCGACCAGCATCGGCTCCGTCACGACGGTCCGGCAGTCCACTTCTTCGGGGATCCGCAGTGGACTCTCCGGGAACTCCGTGACCAGCGCGAGGTCCAGCTTCCCGGTGCGGACCAGGTCGAGCACCGCGTCGCTGGTGCGCTCGATGTGGGTCGTCTGCGGGTGCGTGGGCAGCAACGCGCGGACCACGCCCACCAGCAACGGCGTCAGCGACCCGGCCACACCGCCGAGCCGCACGCCCGCGACGTCGCTCTCCGCGGCCAGCTTGCGCGCCGTGGCGAGCAGGTCGTCGAACCGTTCCACCAGGTCACGGGACCGCAGCACGACGTGGCGGCCCAGTTCGGTCAGCTCGACGCCGTCGGTGCGGCGCAGGAACAACGGACCACCGAAGCCGCGTTCGATGCGGCGCAACTGCGCGGTCAACCCGGCCTGCGCGATCTTGAGCAGGGAGGCGGCTCGGCTGATGCTGCCCGCTTCCGCCACGGTCAGCACGACGTGGAGATGCCTGAGCTCCATGTTCACTGCGGCAGCCTAGGGCAATGAGACAAACCGGCCATCGACCGCGCGCGTACCAGGGGAGGCCGTCCCGTGTCCAGCGGGACACGAGGCGATTGCTCCAACAGGTGCATAACTGACGAGTTATCGCCACCTCACACCTCCCGCCGCGCTCGCCCGTTCCACCACCCTGCTGGTGGCCATGGCCGTCTACCGAGGAGGTGTGAGCGACATGAGGAAAGCGTTGCGGCTGCGACGCCTTTCCCGTCCGCGCGACGACAGGTACCTCTTCGTCCCGCTCGACCACAGCGTCTCGGACGGGCCGGTCGCGCCGCGCGACCGGTGGCACGAGCTGATCGACTCGGTGGTCGTCGGCGGCGCCGACGCCATCATCGTCCACAAAGGACGCGTGCGGACGATCGACCCGGACGTGCTCGCGGGGTGCGCGCTGATCGTCCACCTCAGCGCGGGCACCGCGCACGCCGCCGACACCAACGCCAAGGTGCTGGTCGGCGAAGTGGACGAGGCGCTGCGGCTGGGGGCCGACGCGGTCAGCGTGCACGTGAACATCGGCTCGGACACCGAGGAGCGCCAACTCGTCGACTTCGGGGTGGTCGCCAAGGCGTGCGACGACTGGAACGTGCCGCTGGTCGCGATGGTCTACCCGCGCGGCCCGCGCATCGCCGACCAGAACGACCCCGCGCTGCTCGCGCACGTGGTCAACATCGCCGTCGACCTGGGCGCGGACCTCGTCAAGACCAACCTCGCGCACCCCGCCGAGCGGATGGCCGAGGTGATCGCGAGCTGCCCGATCCCGGTGCTGGTCGCGGGCGGTCCGGCGACCGGCGGCAGCGTCGTGGACCACGCCCGCACCGCGATGGCGGTCGGCTGCGCGGGACTGGCCGTCGGCCGCCGCGTATTCACCGCGCCCGCGCCGATGTCGCTGGTCGCGGAACTGGCCTCCATCGTCCACGACGACACCCGGTCGGACCTCGTCCGCGCCATGACGGGTGTCGTGGCCTCGTCCTGACCACGTCCCCCCGCGACCGCCGCCGGCGCCCGGCCCGGCGGCGGGCGGTCGCACGCTCACCCCCTTGGAGAACCGTTGAAGTTCGCCTGGATCGACCTCCGACCCGTCCCCGAAGCGCAGCGCGAAGCCGTCGTGGACGCCGCCGTGCACGCCCGGCTCGCGGGTGTCGTCTCCGACGACCCGGCGCTGCTGGACACGCTGCCGCCCACGATCACCCGGGTGCTCGTCACCGACGCCGCGGTGGACAGCCCGCACCTGGTCACCGTGGTGGTGGACGACCAGAACGCGCTGGAGCGGCTCACCACCGACGCGGCGTTCGTGCAGGTCCGCGACGACCGCACGCTCAAGCTCGCGTGCGCCGCGGCGGTGCGGCTGGGGCACACCGTGGTCGCGTTCACCGACCCGACCAAGATCCCGCTGGAGATCGTCATCGCGGCCGCCGACGGCGCGCCGGGCAAGCTCGTCACCGTCGTGGCCGACCTCGAGGAGGCCGCGATCGTGCTCGACGTGCTGGAGCACGGCTCGGACGGCGTGCTGATGGCGCCGCGGGACGCCAACGACGTGTTCAAGCTGGCCAGGCTGCTGGAGGCCACCACACCGCCGCTGAACCTGACCACGCTCGTCGTCGACGGCATCGCCCACAACGGCCTGGGCGACCGCGTGTGCGTGGACACCGCGTCGCACTTCCAGGAGGACGAGGGCATCCTGGTCGGCTCGTTCTCCTCGGGCTTCATCCTGTGCTGCAGCGAGACCCACCCGCTGCCCTACATGCCGACCCGGCCGTTCCGGGTCAACGCCGGCGCCCTGCACTCCTACGTGCTCGGCCCGGACAACCGCACCAACTACCTGTCCGAGCTGCGCTCGGGCAGCACGGTGCTCGCCGTCAACTCCGAGGGCCGCACCCGCAAGCTCACCGTCGGTCGGGCCAAGCTCGAGTCGCGCCCGATCCTGACGATCACCGCGCACTCGCCCGAGGGCGTCGAGGTGAGCCTCACCGTGCAGGACGACTGGCACGTGCGGGTGCTCGGCCCCGGCGGGAAGGTCCGCAACGTCACCGAGCTGCAACGCGGTGACGAGCTGCTCGGCTACATCGCGACCGAGCAGCGGCACGTGGGCATCCCCATCGGCGAGTTCTGCAAGGAGACCTGAACCAAGATGCGCGAGTTCGTCACCGACCTGTTGCGCCGCCACGGCGACGACGTGCCGGTGTTCACCCACGAGCACACCACGACCCACGGCGCGTTGCGCGCCGCGGTCGCCGCCGAGGCGAGCCGGTTCGCCGCCTCCGGAGTGGGGGAGGGCAGCGCGGTGGCGCTGCACGTGCCCCCGAGCTTCACCCACCTGGAGGTGGTGCTGGCGCTGTGGGGCCTCGGCGCCCGGGTGATCTCGATCGACCCCCGGCTCACCCCCGCCGAGGTCGACGTGCTGCTCGACCTGACCCGCCCGCAGTTCGTCGTGCGCGGCGTCGCCCGCCACGACGGCGTGTTCCGCGAGCGCCACGAGCTCGTCACCGAGGAGCGGCCCGACGGCCGGCCCGCCGCGACCCGGCACCGGCTCGTCCAGTTCACCTCCGGCTCGACCGGGGTGCCGAAGGTCGTCGGCCGCAGCACCGAGTCGATCATCCGCGAGGTGATGCGGTTCGGCGCGGCCGAGGGCATGCCGGGGCGGGGCGAGCGGATGCTGCTGCTCAACTCGACCGCGCAGAGCTTCGGGCTGATGGGCGGGCTGCTGCACGCGTTGGCCGTCGGCGTGCGGCTGGTGTTCGCCGCGCGGCCGACGGCGGAGGAGGTGCTGCGGACCGCCGCGCGGCACGAGGTCGACTTCGTCACCGGCGTGCCGCACCACTTCGAGCTGCTCGCCGAGGCCGCCGACCGGTCCGCGCTGCGCACCGTGCGAGGGGCGTTCGCGGGCGGCGAGCTGATGCGGCCGGACGTTGCCGAGCGGTTCGCCGACGCGTACGGGTTCCGGGTCGGGGAGTGCTTCGGCACCACCGAGACCGGCGCGCTCACCATGGACGTGACGGGGACGAGCCGGCCGTCCGTGGGCCGGCCGCTGTCCGACACCACGATCCGGGTGCGGGACGGCCTGGTGGAGGTCGCGCTCGACCAGTCGCCGTACCTGGACGACGGCGACCACGGCCGTTACCTGGACGGGTGGTTCCGGACGGGTGACCGGGGCGAGTTCGACGCGCGCGGCAACCTGCGGCTGCTGGGCCGGGCCGACTCGCTCGTCGTGGTGCGCGGCAGCAACGTGGACCTGACCCAGGTCGAGGCGGCCCTGCGGGCCCACCCGCTGGTCACCGAGGCGATCGCGGTGCACGACTCGGTGATCGAGGCGTACGTCTCGACCGCGTCGGACGCGTTGACGCCGGAGGCGGTGGCCGCGTGGTGCGCCGAGCGGCTGGCCGAGTTCAAGCAGCCGCAGCGGGTCCACGTGCTGCGGGCGCTGCCGCGCACGTCCAGCGGGAAGCTGGTGCGCAACCCGAGGGTCCTCGCCGACGCGCGGTGATCGCCGGTGTGGCAGGGTGGGCGCGTGGAACAAGTCGTGCTCCTGGACGAGTCCGGTGCCGGGATCGGTGTGGCCGACAAGGCATCGGTGCACCACTCGTCCACCCCGCTGCACCTGGCGTTCTCGTCGTACCTGTTCGACGGGGCGGGCAGGCTGCTGCTGACCAGGCGCGCCCTGCACAAGAAGACGTGGCCGGGGGTCTGGACGAACTCGTGCTGCGGGCACCCCGCGCCCGACGAGCCGATGGTCGGCGCGGTGACGCGGCGGTTGGCCGACGAGCTGGGGCTGGCCGACGTCGCGCTCGACCTCGTGCTGCCCGCGTTCCGCTACCGGGCGGTGATGGAGAACGGGATCACCGAGAACGAGATGTGCCCCGTGTTCCGGGGCCGGGTGTCCGGCGACCCGCGGCCGAACCCGGACGAGGTGGACGCGTTCGAGTGGGTGCCGTGGGCGGAGTTCGCCCCGGCCGTGCTCGCGGGCGCCCGTCCCGTGTCGCCGTGGTGCGCGCTCCAGGTGGCCGAGCTGTGGGAGCTGGGCCCGGACCCGTCGGCCTGGCCGGTCGCGTCGCCCGCGGGCCTGCCCGCCGCCGCCCGCCTGTCCTGAACGCTCAACTCGCCCGTTCCGAACGTAGGACACGCGCGACGCGAACGTAGGACTCACGCGTGAGTCGTACGTTTGGGTCCCGTGTGTCGAACGTTCGGGTCGGGTGGGTTCGACGTTCAGGTGTGAGAGAGCGCTCTCTCGGTCGGTGTTACGGGATGACCGGAACGCCCGACTTTCCTTGACTGATACAGGGGCCCGTCCTACGTTCCGCTGTGAGAGCGCTCTCCCAAACCACCTCGCAACGCCCTACGAAAGGGGAGTCGTGATCCCCACCATTCGCCGATGGCGTCGTCTGGTCACCACGCTGGCAGTCGGGGCACTGACCGCGTCGGCACTGACGTTCGTCACCGCTCCCGCCTCGGCGGCGCCGGAACTGCTGTCCCAGGGCAGGCCCGTCACCGCCTCCTCCACCGAGAACGGCGGCACGCCCGCCTCCGCGGCCGTCGACGGCAACGCCGGCACCCGCTGGTCCAGCGCCGCGGCCGACCCGCAGTGGATCCGCGTCGACCTCGGCACGTCCACCGCCATCAGCCAGGTCACGCTGAACTGGGAAGCCGCCTACGCGCGGTCCTTCCAGCTCCAGACCTCGGCCGACGGCAACTCCTGGACCACCATCGCCACCGCGTCCGGCAACGTCGGCGTGCAGAACCTGACCGTCTCGGCCACCACCCGGTTCGTCCGCGTCTACACGACCGCCCGTGCCACCCAGTACGGCGTGTCGCTGTGGGAGTTCCAGGTGTTCGGCGTCCGCAACACCAGCGGTCCGATCGTGCGCGTCGCCGAGTTCCTCGCGGAGTGCCCGTACAGCCACCGACTGCCCGACGACCCGATCGTCGCGCCGAACCTGCCCGGCGCGTCGCACATGCACAGCTTCTTCGGCAACACCACCACCAACGCCCGCTCCACCGTCCAGACCCTGCTGGCCGGCACGAGCAACTGCAGCCCGGGCGTCGACCTGTCCTCGTACTGGGTGCCGACCCTCTACGCGGACAACCAGCCCGTGGAGCCGACCGGCACCACGTTCTACTACCTCGGCGAGGGCGTGCGCGACGACGTGATCGCGCGCATCCAGCCGTTCCCGCTGGGCCTGCGGATCGTGGCGGGCAACGCGAAGGCCACCGCGCCGGACGCCAGCACGATCTCGCGCTGGTCCTGCCTGCACGCCGGGCACGTGGGCGCGTCCAAGGACTTCGTGAACTGCCCGTCGGGCACGATGCTGGAGTCCTACCTGGACTTCCCGCAGTGCTGGAACGGCCGCGACCTGGACTCGCCGGACCACAAGAGCCACATGGCCTACCCGGTGAACGCCGAGTGCCCGTCGACCCACCCGGTGCCGGTGCCGAAGCTGCGCCAGGTGCTGCGCTACCCGGTGAACGGCGACCCGTCGCGGTTCCGGCTCGCCTCGGGACCCGGGTTCACCATGCACGGCGACTTCTTCAACGCGTGGCCGGAGGCCGAACTCGCCCGCCGGGTGCGCGACTGCATCAACCCGATCATCAAGTGCGGCGCGGACGGTCGCCCATGAGGACGTCCCTGATCCGAATCGGCTCGGCGTTCGCCCTGCTCACCGCGCTGATCGTGCCGTCGACCGCCGCGCGGGCGGCGGAGTGCGGCACGGCCAACGCGGCGTTGAACGCGCCGGTCACCGCGTCGTCGGTGGAACCGGGCAGCCCGTTCGCGGCCGGCTCGGCGGTGGACGGCGACGCCGGCACCCGCTGGTCCAGCGCGTTCAGCGACCCGCAGTGGCTGCGGGTCGACCTGGGCACGAGCCGCGAGGTCTGCGGCGCCACGCTCCAGTGGGAGGCCGCGTACGCGACGGCCTTCCAGATCCAGGTCTCGGCCGACGGCTCCGCGTGGACGACGGTGTACCAGACCACGACCGGCGCCGGTGGCACGCAGAACATCACCTTCACCGGCACGGGTCGCTACGTCCGCGTCTACACCACGGCGCGCGCCACGCAGTACGGCGTGTCCCTGTGGGAGTTCGCGGTCCGCACCGGGACGAACGGCAACCCGCAGCCGGGCGAGCAGCTGCTGTCGTACAACAAGCCGGCGTTCGCCTCGTCGTTCCAGGACGACGGCGCGTGCCCCGGCTGCACCCCGGCCAAGGCGCTGGACTACAACCCGGCCACGCGGTGGGCCACCAGCGCCACCACCGGCTGGGTGGACCCGGGCTGGATCTACGTCGACCTCGGCGCGACGGCCCAGGTCAGCAAGGTCGTGTTGCAGTGGGACCCGGCGTTCGCCACCGGGTTCCAGATCCAGACCTCGGCCAACGCGTCGAGCTGGACCACGATCCACACCGTCACCAACGGCACCGGGTTCAAGCAGACGTTCGCGGTGAGCGGCACGGGCCGGTACGTCCGGGTCAACCTGACCAAGCGCAGCGGTCAGTACGGCTACTCGCTGTGGGAGTTCCAGGTCTACGGCACCGGCGGCAGCCCGACGCCGCCACCGCCGCAGGCCCCGGACCCGGGCAACCCGCTGCGGCTGGTGTGGAGCGACGAGTTCAACGCGCCCGCGGGCACCCGGCCGGACGCGACCAAGTGGCGGCCGGAGATCGGCACCGGGCAGAACGCGGAGTTGCAGTACTACACCGACAACCGCAACGCGTTCACCGACGGCGCGGGCAACATGGTGCTGGAGGCGAGGCGGGAGGTCACGCCGGGCTCGGCGTGCCCGGTCGACCCGGTCAGCGGCTCCGGCACGTGTCAGTACACCTCCGCCCGCATCATCACCGAGGGCAAGGCGTCCTGGACCTACGGCCGGATGGAGGCCCGCATCAAGGTCTCGGGCACCAAGGGCCTGTGGCCCGCGTTCTGGATGCTCGGCACCGACATCTTCAAGGGCACGCCGTGGCCCGCGAGCGGCGAGATCGACATCATGGAGCACCTCGGCCGCGAGCCCAACACGGCGTACCAGACCATCCACGGCCCGGCGTACTTCGGCGGTGGCGGCATCGGCCAGATGCGCGACATCGGCCAGGACTTCGCGAACGCGTTCCACACGTTCCGCGTCGACTGGAACAGCCGGGGCATCACGTTCAGCATCGACGATGTGACGGTCATCTCCATCGACAAGGCCACGGTGGAGGCGACCCGCGGTCCGTGGGTGTTCGACAAGCCGTTCTTCATCCTGCTCAACAACGCGGTGGGCGGTGACTGGCCCGGTCCGCCGGACGCCACCACGGTCTTCCCGCAGCGCATGCTGGTCGACTACGTCCGCGTCTACCAGTGACGGGGTGGGTGGGGGGGCGCCCCCCGGGGGCGCCCCCCCCCCCCGTTAATGGGGTGGGGGGCGCCGCCCCCAACCCCTGGGGTGTGTGGGGCGCGG
>NZ_JBHYXZ010000192.1:8477-14631 GCF_042752395.1 Actinosynnema sp. NPDC059335
CTCGCCCTCTCTCTCTCCTCGCGCTCGCGGAGGTTTCCTCTGCGTCCTTTGTGTGGGGGGGGGTTGACCACACCCACCCCCCCCCCCCCCCACCTCCCGGTATAAAGGCTGACGTGGACCGCAGACCAGTCACGTTGGAAGAGGTCGCGCGGATCGCGGGGGTTTCCCGGGCCACGGTGTCCAGGGTCGTCAACGGGGTCGCCACGGTGGACCGTGAGCTGCGCCAGGTGGTGGAGAAGGCGATCTCCACGACCGGGTACACGCCCAACCGCGCGGCGCGCTCGCTCGTCACCCGGAGGGCGGGCGCGATCGGGCTCGTCCTGCCCGACGAGGGCCGCACGGTGCACGACCCGTACTTCGGCCGGGTGGTCAGCGGCGTGCTGCCGGTGATCCGGCCGCTGGGCGTGCAGCTCGTGCTGACCACGGGCGACCACCGCGAGGTGGTGGACGACATCCGGCAGCGCCGGCTGGACGGCGTGATCCTCATCCACACGCACGACGCGGACCCGCTGCCGCGGCAGCTCATCGAGGCGAACCTGCCGGTCGTGCTGGCCGCGCGGCCGGTGCGGCCCATGTCGATCACCTACGTGGACGTCGACCAGGCCGCCGGCGCGGCCCTGGCCGCGGACCACCTGGTCGCCTCCGGGTGCCGCCGGACGGCGACCATCACCGGGCCGCTGGAGACGCCGCCCGGCCAGGACCGGCTGCGCGGGTTCCGCGAGGCCGTGGCCCGGCACGGCCTGCCCGAGCCCGTGGTGGTCGAGGGCGACTTCTCCCGCGAGGGCGGCGCGGCGGCGGCCCGTGAGCTGGCCGACGCGGACATCGACGGCCTGTTCATCGCGTCCGACCTGATGGCGACCGGCGCGTTGCCGGTGCTGCGCCAGTGCGGCCGGCGGGTGCCCGAGGACGTCAAGGTCGTCGGCTTCGACGACAGCAGCCCGGCGGTCGAGTGCGACCCGCCGTTGACGACGGTGCGCCAGCCGGTGGAGGACATGGCCGCCGAGATGGCCCGACTGCTGGTCGAACGGGTCGAGCGGCCCGACCGCCCGGTCAGCTCGGTGGTGTTCGCGCCCACGCTCGTGGTGCGCCGGTCGGCCTGACGCCGGCCGAAGCTGTCGGTTCCCTTAACCCCGGAACGCCGGCCGAGCGCCGTCCGTTCTGTCCGTTGTGCCGACCGCTGACTTCGCGCCCACCCGTTCCCCGGCCCGCTTCGTCGCCCAGGCGGGCGCCGCCGCCGTCCTGCTGACCGTCGCGCTGGTCGGCGGGCTCGACCTCTACCGGCTCGGCGAGTCCACCCGGCACCTGCGCCGCACCATCAGCGAGTACGCGCTCGGGCCGTACCGCTGGGTGTTCGACACCGGGGTGCTGCTGCTCGTGGCCGGGTCGGTCGCGATCCTGGCCGTGCTGGTGCGGCGCGGGGTGGCGCGGTGGCACTCGGCGGGCGCGCTGGCGTTCGCGGCGTGGTCGGTCGGGCTGACCCTGGTGGTGATCTTCCCGAAGAACAACTGGGCGATCGGCCCGAGCGTGAGCGGCAGCATCCACCGGTTCGGCAGCCTGCTCGCGTTCGTCGCGCTGCCGGTCGCCGCGACGCTGCTGGCCCGGCCGTGGCGGCGGGACCCGGTGTGGGGCCGCCACGCGCGGTGGACGTTCCGGTTCGGCCTGCTGTCGGCGCTCGCGTTCACCCCGATCCTGTACGCGATCGCGGTGGACGCCCTGGTCGGCACGGCGTGGTGGCGGGTGATCCCGCTCGGGTACGTGGAGCGGTTGCTGGTGCTGACCGAGGTGGTGACGGTGCTGGTGGCGGGCGTGTGGGCGGTCGCGGCGACCCGGACCGCCCCCGCCCCCGCTCAGCCGGCGTACAGGCTGTCCAGCACGTCCCGGTAGCGGGTCTCGATCTCCTTGCGCCGCATCTTCAGGCTCGGCGTGAGGGTGCCGTCGTCCACCGAGAAGTCCTTCGGCAGCACGGCGTGCCTCTTGATCGTCTCGTGCCGGGCGAGCTTGGCGTTGGCCGCCTCGACGGCCCGGCGGACCTCGGCCTCCGCGTCCAGGTCGGCGGGCGCGAGGTCGGGGTCGATGGTGACCAGCGCGACGCAGTAGTTGCGGCCGTCGCCGTGCACGAGCACGTTGCCGAT
The DNA here is from genome assembly GCF_042752395.1 of Actinosynnema sp. NPDC059335. Classification (NCBI taxonomy): domain Bacteria; kingdom Bacillati; phylum Actinomycetota; class Actinomycetes; order Pseudonocardiales; family Pseudonocardiaceae; genus Actinosynnema; species Actinosynnema sp. NPDC059335. The sequence continues at coordinate 10,610 of NZ_JBHYXZ010000192.1, forward strand.
GTACGGGCTGCCCGCCTTGACCAGGCCCTCCACCGCCTGCGGCGCGACGTACTTGCCGCCCGAGGTCTTGATCAGCTCCTTCTTCCGGTCGGTGATGCGCAGCCGGCCCGCCTCGTCCAGCTCGCCGATGTCGCCGGTGTGCAGCCAGCCGTCCCGCAGCGTCGCGGCGGTCTCCTCCGGCAGGCCGTGGTAGCCGCGCATGACGCCGCGCCCGCCGATCAGCACCTCGCCGTCGTCGGCGATGCGCACCTCGGTGCCCACCAGCGGCGCGCCGACCGTGCCGAGCTTGTTCGCGCCGGGCCGGTTCACGAAGGACGCGGCCGAGGACTCGGTCAGGCCGTAGCCCTCCAGGATCGTGATGCCCGCGCGGTCGAAGAACTCGCCGACCGGCCGCGACAGCGGCGCGGAGCCGGACACGAAGTACTTGATCCGGCCGCCGACCCGGTCCCGCAGCTTGCTGAACACGAGCTTGTCGGCGATCCTGCGGCGGGTCGTCCACTCCGGGTGCTCGGCCACGGCCAACGCCCAGTCGAACAGCTTCGCCTTCACCCCGCCCGCCTCGCGCATGGACGCCACGACCCGCTGGTGGATCTTCTCGAAGATGCGCGGCGCGGCGGCGACGACGGTCGGGCGCAACTGCTGGAGGTTGGCCGCGATCCGGTCCACGTCGCCGTCCACGGCGGTGGGCACGCCGGTCGCGAGCATGCCGACCTGGAGCACCTTGCCGAACGCGTGGGACATCGGCAGCCACAGGAAGTGCAGGTCGTCCGGGGTGAGGACGCCCAGCTCGCGGATCGCCTCGGCGGTGTAGAGCCAGTTGTCGTGGGTCAGCTCGACGCCCTTGGGCGTGCCGGTGGTGCCGGACGTGTAGATCAGCGTGGCCAGCCGGTCGGGCGTCAGCTCGTCCACCATCGCGTCGTAGTCGCCCTCGGGGGCGTCCGGCTCCCAGTCCGGCGTGACGACCTTCGCGTCCACCTTGCCGGCCAGCTCCGGGTCCGCGACGACCAGCACGCTCCCGGAGTCGCGGACGATGTGCGAGACGACCTCGGGCGTGCTGCTGGGGTAGATGGTCGTCGTGACGCCGCCCGCGGCCAGCACGGCGAGGTCGGTGAGGATCCAGTCCACGCTGGTGGCGGCCATGATCGCGACCCGGGCCTCGTCCCGCACGCCCAGCTCCCGGAAGCCCAGCGCGCGGCGGCGCACGCGCTCGGCGACCTCGGTCCACGTCAGCGACGTCCACGTGTCGCCGGTGCGGTGGCGCAGGGCCTCGGCGTCCGGGGTCTCCCGCACGCGTTCGCGCAGCAGATCGGGGATGGAACGGGCCACGGTGACCTCCTGGGGGAGCGGCGCTCTAGAGCGGTACTCTAGCGGCGTGGGATCGACTGGTCGGCGGGCCGTGCTGGACGCGGCGCTCGCGCTGGTCGACGAGGGCGGGCTGGACGCGGTCACGATCAGCGCGCTGACCGCCCGGTCCGGGGTGTCGAACGGAAGCGTCTACCACCACTTCGGCAGCCGGGCGGGTGTGTTCGCCGTGCTGTACGGGGAGAGCTTCGCGCACTGCGTCGCGGCGATGCTGCCCGCGCTGGAGGTCGGCGACGCGGAGGAGGCCGTGCGGTCGCTGGTGGCGCGGTACCTGGCGTGGGTGGTCGGGAACCCCGGCCGCGCCCGGTTCCTCTACGCCGCGCCGGCGACCGCCGACCCGGCGGCGAAGGCGGCGGTGTTCGAGCCGGTCGCGCGCTGGTTCGCGGCCCGGATGGCGGCGGGCGAGCTGCGGGAACTGCCGCTGTGGGCGTTGGACCCGGTGGTGATGGGACCGGCGCACGAGTGCGCCCGGCGGCACCTGGCGGGCGCGCTCGACCTGGCCGCCGCGGCCGACCGGGTCGCCGATGCGGTGTGGGCGGCGGTCGCGCCCGTAGGGTGATCGCATGGCCACTTGGGGCGACCTCGCCGCGTACGTGCACGAGACCTACGACGTCATCGCGGAGAACGAGGACGAGATCCGGATCCTGTTCAACTTCGAGCAGTACGACGAGGACGACGAGCGGACCCAGGTGGTCATCCTGGTCCGCGAGGTGCTCGACAAGCTGCACGAGTGGGTGCAGATCGCCTCGCCGATCGGGCTGGCGGCGAACGTCGACCTGCACGCGTTCCTCGCCGAGGTCGGCAACTCGACCATCGCCTGCGGTGCGGCGATCATGGGCGACCACGTCGTGCTGCGGCACTCGCTGCCGCTGGCCGACCTGGACATCCACGAGTTCACCGAGCCGCTGGCGCTGCTCGCGGGCACGGCGGACCGGTTGGAGGAGACCTTCTTCGGCGGCGACGACTACTAGGGGCGCACCGTTGACAGCGGGTGTCCCGGGGTGCTGTGATCCACGCAACAGATAGGAAAGTTTCCTAACTGAGCCGCCGCCAGCGTGTTCCACCTCCACCCCTGTGACCCGTGGGAGGCACCCTGTGGCACCCCGATGGCCCGTACTGCCCCTGTTGGCCCCGCTCGTGGCGGCGGTCCTGTCCGTGCCCGCCGCCTCGGCCGCGACCCTGACCGACGTCGGCGCGGCGGACGTCGGCGCGGCGGCCGTGACCGAGCACCAGGCGGAGAGCGCGTCGATCTCCGGCGGCGTGGTCGAGTCCAACCACGCCGGCTACACCGGCAGCGGCTTCGTCAACTACGACAACGTGGCCGGCGCGTACGTCGAGTTCACCGTGAGCGCCGCGACCGCCGGTCCCGCGACGCTGTCCTTCCGGTACGCCAACGGCACCACCACCAACCGGCCGATGAGCGTGACGGTCAACGGCGGCCCCGCGGTGAGCGTGGCGTTCCCGGGCACCGGCGCGTGGTCGACCTGGTCCACCGGCACGGCCGCGGTGACGCTCGCGGCCGGCGTGAACCGCGTCCGCGCCACCGCGACCACGGCCGGCGGCGGCCCCAACCTCGACCGGCTCGGCGTGGACACCGGCACGACCGGCGCGGGCCGCCCCGCGGACGTCAACGGGCAGCTCCGGGTGTGCGGCGTGAAGCTGTGCAACCAATACGGCAAGCCGATCCAGCTGCGCGGCATGAGCACGCACGGCATCCAGTGGTACTCGCAGTGCGTCAAGACCGCGTCGCTGGACGCGCTGGCGAACGACTGGGGCGCGGACGTCCTGCGCATCTCGATGTACGTGCAGGAAGGCGGCTACGAGACGAACCCGCGCAAGTTCACCGACCTGGTGCACGGCTACATCGAGGAGGCGACGCGGCGCGGCCTGTACGCGCTGGTCGACTGGCACCAGCTCGACCCGGGCGACCCGAACGCGAACCTCTCCCTGGCGCGCACGTTCTTCACCGAGGTCGCCCAGCGGCACCGGGACAAGACCAACATCATCTACGACATCGCGAACGAGCCGAACAACGTGTCGTGGGCGGGCATCAAGTCCTACGCGGAGCAGATGATCCCGGTGATCCGGGCGCAGGACCCGGACGGCGTCGTGTTCGTCGGCACGCACGGCTGGGGGTCGCTCGGCATCTCGGACGGGCGCAGCGAGCAGGACATCATCTCGAACCCGATCAACGCCACGAACTTCATGTACACGTTCCACTTCTACGCGGCGTCGCACCAGGACGAGTACTTCGCCGCGTTGCAGCGGGCGGCGGCGCGGCTGCCGATCTTCGTCACCGAGTTCGGCACCCAGACCTACACCGGCGACGGCGCGAACGACTTCGCCTACAGCCAGAAGTACCTGGACTTCCTGGCGGCCAACAAGATCGGCTGGACGAACTGGAACTTCTCCGACGACTTCCGGTCGGGCGCGGTGTTCAAGGAGGGCACCTGCGCGGGGTCCACGTTCGCCGGCACGGCCGTGCTGAAGCCGGCGGGCGTCTGGATCCGGGACCGCATGCGGACGCCGGACAACTTCCCGACGAGCTGATCGCCGGAGTCCCGCGGGGGGGGGGGGCGGGCGCCCCCCCCCCCCCCGGGCCGCCCCCCCGCCGCGGCCCCCCCCGCGCCCCCCCCCCCCCCCCCCCCGCGCCGCGCCGC
>NZ_JBHYXZ010000193.1:0-14390 GCF_042752395.1 Actinosynnema sp. NPDC059335
GGGGGCCCCCTCCCGCCACCCACCCCGCGCGCCGCGCGGCCCCGCCGGCGGGCGGCGGGGGGGGCGGCGCCACACCGCCCGGCCCCCCCGCGCCCGCGTGGGCCACGCCAGTCCTCTCGCCCGGCTGCCGCGGCGCGGTGGGTCCCGCCACGCCCGGGGGCCGCGGCGAACCGCCGCCGTCCCCGCCACCGACCTCGCTCGCCGAGGTCTTGCCGCCCCCGCCCGCCGACGGCTTGTCCCCGCCCGCCGACCCGGGCGACGACCCGCCGCCGGCCGCCGGTCCGCCCGCCGACGACGGCGAGGTGCCCCCGCCCCCGTCCCCCACCTGCGGCGGCGCGGGCGTCCCGGATCGGACACCGGCCCCGCCCGAGGACCCGACGGCGGTGTCCGCGCCCGGCGCACCCCCCGACGCGCCGGGCGCCTGCGGCAGCATCGCCTGGTTCTGGCCCGTCAACCCGACGTACTCGGCGTAGACGCGGCGGTTGTGCGCGTCCGCCTCGAACCACGCCTTGCGCGCCAGCTCGTTGTCCGTGTCCCACGGCGTGATCTCGTCGAAGAGCGTCAGCTCCGGCGGGTACGGGGTCGCCATCGGCTGCACCTGCTGCCGGAGCCGGCCGTAGCTCTGCGCCTGGGTCCGCAGCGCGGCGTCGGCCCGGTCCAGCGTCTCCTGCGCGCGCTGGAGGGACTGCTCGATCGGCTGCACCGCCTGCGCGGCGCGGTCCGACGCCCGGCCCTGCCACAGCCCCTGCAGCTGCCCGGTGAGGCCGCGCAGTTCGTCACCCAGGGCCTGGATGCGCGTGCGCGCGTCCCGCGACACGTCCGCCGCCTCGGTCAGCCCCTCGGGACCCGCGCCCCGGGACACCATCTGGTAGATCTCGTACCCGCTGAGCTCCATCAGCACGTCACCGCCAGCCGTCCTGGTAGTCCTGATCGGTCTTCGCGTACTGCTCCACCGACGCCCTCAGCTCCTCGACGCGCGCCTGCAGCTCCCGCTCGATCGCGGTGACCGAGTCGAGGTGCCCCTGGCCCGCCTGGCACGCCGCGGTGACGAAGGCGGTGGTCGCCGGATCCGGCATCGGGGGCTGGATCCGCGCCAGCAACCGGCTGTCCCGGTTGGTCGAGGACAGGTCGTCGCGCACCTTGCCGTGCCGGTCCACCACCCCGTGGAGGGCTTCGACCCTCACTTCGAATTCGCCCATGCACGCAGGGTGGCGGGAGTGCGCGGGGACCCCTCCCGACCCGGCGGCCCCGGGCCCCGGAGCCGCCGGCACGCGGTCAGGAGTGCGTCACGGTGACGCCGTAGACGGTCACCTCGCCGTAGTTGCCGCTGTCGCACGGGCTGGACCGGTCGCAGTTCGCCTGCGTGTAGACGCCCGCCTTGAAGTAGGCGCCGCTGAACGACCGGCTGATCGTGGTCTGGAGCACGCCGTTGTAGTACGCCTTGACCTGCCCGCCGCTCACCACGAACTTCGCCTGGAAGCGCGTGCCGAGGACGTAGTCGTCGGTCACGAGCTTGTGGTGGGTGGTGTCGCCCTTGGTGACGTAGAGCCTGGTGCCCTCCAGCCGGAACACCGCCACGTCGTCGTCGGAGTCGTGGATCTGGCCGGCGACGACGTCCGGCTTGTCCTCGGGCAGGTGGTTGATCGCCTGGTCGATGACCATCGTGTGGGTGCCGGAGGTGGACGACCACGCGGCCGACGCGCTGCCGCCGTCGGTCATCTCGCGCAGCTCCGAGCGGGGGTAGCTGCTGTTCTGCGTGGTGACGCCGTTGACGGGGCTGCGGAACCGCACGCCCGCGCAGTCCGGCGTCGGCACGAACCACGGGTCGAGCGCGTAGCCGTCGAGGCGCGGCTGCTTCACCTCGAGCGGCTGGCGGCCCGACTGGTCCGGGTTGTCGACCGGGAGGGTGATCTTCCAGTTCGTCAGGTCGAGCACGTCGGACGGCAGCGCGCAGTCGCCGCCCGGGTCGTCGGCGCCCAGGACGTCCACCTCCGTGACGGAGTTCCACCCGTTGCCCGAGGAGTTGCCGTGGCCGACGATCCGCACGTGCCGGGTCGTGACGTCCGGGATGTCGTAGCGCTCCTGGGCAAGGGTGGGACGGCTGCGCAGGCCGGTCGCCGCCGGAGCCCACGTCGTGCCGTCCGGGGAGGTCTCGACGTCGAAGTAGGCGGTGCGCTCGTCGCCGTAGCGCCAGGCGATCGCGAGCGCGGTCACCGGCCGCGCGGTCCCGAGGTCGTACGCGATCCACTGGCCGTCGCCCTGCGCGGACCACCGCGTGCCCAGGTCGTTGTCGAGCGTGTTCGCGGGCACGTTCCCGTCGTCGTCGCTCGCGGTCACCGCGGCCACCGGGTACCCCTCCACGACCTCCGCCCGGGCCGCGGGCACGACGAGCAGCGCCGCCAGGATCGCCGCCGCGGCACCGCTCGTCGCGGTCTTTCCGAAACGCATTCTCCGAGTGGTCATGGGGCGAATGAAACAGAACGCGTCGGGACCGGTCCCCCGTAATGCGCGGCTGTTCCCTACCCTCTTCGGGAGGGGTCCCGAAGCGCTCCGACGACACTGCGCGGTAACCCGAGGAGGGACGGCATGAACACCCAGAGCCTGGCGCGCGACGTGCCGCGGGCCGCGCCCGGAGCGGTCGTCGCGCTCGCGTTGAGCGGCCGGATCAGCGTCGATCCCGTCGAGGGCCGGAGCGTGCGGTTCGGCCGCAACCGGCCCGAGGTGGACGTGTGCGTCGGCGAGACCGACCCGCGGGTGAGCCGCCGGCACGGCCTGCTCACGCGGCGCGCCGGCCGGTGGTGGGTCACCAACACCGGGCGGCTGCCGATCCGCCTGCCCAAGACCCGCTGGCTGTTCCGCGACGAGGAGCCGGTGCCGCTGGAGGAGGGCTACACGCCGCTGTTCATCCGCGGCTCGCACGACCGCGAGCACCTGCTGGAGCTGTACGTGGCCGGCGAGGACGGCGGGCACCCGGTGACCAGCCACGACAGCGTGACGCGGCCGCCGAAGCGGTGGCGGCTCACGCCGGAGGAGCACCTGGTGCTCGTCGTGCTCGGGCAGCGCTACCTGCTGCACGAGGCCAACCCGCAGCCGGTGTCGCGGCAGCACGCCGCCGAGATCCTGAACGAACTCCAGCCGGACGCGGGTTGGGGCGTCAAGCGGGTCGAGCACATGGTCGCCGACGTCCGGGCCCGGCTGTCCGCGGCGGGGGTGCACGGGCTGCTGCGCGAGGAGGTCGGCGAGCCCGTCGGCAACACGCTCAACGACAACCTGCTGCGCGAACTCGTCCTGTCGACCACGCTCGTGCCGCCGGACCTCGCCCTGCTCGATTCACTCGGCTGACTCAATGTATTCCACGATTGGGCGACTAGTGAATTCCCGCAATTCGCGTACCGCGATGTGAGGATCGGTCGGGATGGCCGGGAAACCGTGACGGCCGGCAAAAGTAGTCCCTACACTACGGACCGTGCGCACGGGGGATGTGGTCGGCGGGCGGTACGAGTTGGAGGACGCCCGCGGTTCCGGTTCCGGGGGCGTCGTCTGGGCCGCGTTCGACCGGAAGCTGAAACGGCGCGTCGCGTTGAAGCGACCCCACGCGGCGGCGGACCACACCGACCGGACGCGGTTCCGCCGCGAGGCCGAGACCGCCGCGCAGGTGCAGCACCCGAACGCCGTCTCGGTCTTCGACACGGTCGACGCCGACGACTGCTGGCTCGTCATGGAGTACCTGCCGGCGGAGAGCCTGGACAAGGTGCTGGCGACGCGGGGGCCGCTGCCGCCGGAGCGGGTGGCGCGGATCGGCGTGCAGATCGCGGGGGCCCTGGCCGCCGTGCACGCGAAGAACATCGTGCACCGCGACGTGAAGCCGGGCAACGTCCTGCTCGGCGACGACGACCTGGCGAAGCTGACCGACTTCGGCATCTCGATCTGGCGCGAGGTGACCCGGACCGACGACGGCCGGATCTCCGGCACCCCCGCGTACACGTCGCCGGAGGTCGCGGGCGGGCGTCCGGCGAGCCGCGCCTCGGACGTCTTCTCGCTCGGCGCGACGCTGTTCGCCGCGGTCGAGGGCACGCCGCCGTTCGGCCACGGCGAACCGCACGAGGTGCTGGAACGCGCCCGGCGCGGCGAGGTGCTGCCGATGCGCCAGGCGGGTCCCCTCGGCCCGGTGCTCGAGGAGATGCTGCGGCCGAGGCCCGACCGGAGGCCGACCGCGGACCAGGTGCGGTCGCGGCTCAAGGAGGTCGTCGGCGAGTGGGAACCGCCACCGCCGCCGGCCCGCCGCCCCGCCCGCGTGCCGGCCCACCGCCGGCGCTGGTTCCGGGTCGCCGCGGGGGTCGCGTTCGTCGTGGCGCTCGGCGCGGTGGTGTTCACCTGGCAGCGCCAGGCGCCCGCGACGCAGGCGCACGCCCCCTCGCCGGGCGGTCTCGTCGGCGAGGAGCGCACCGCCGACCCGTGCGCGTTGACCGACGAGGCCGCGCTGCGCCGGTTCGGCCCGACCTCGGTGTCCACCACGATCGGCAACTTCAACCGCTGCGACGTCCTGGTCGACGTCGGCGCGGTGCGGAAGCTCGACGTCGAGGTCCAGCTGATCACCCGGACGTCCCGCGCCGTGCAGGGCCGACCGCTGGAGATCGTCCCGTCGGAGCGGTCCGGCAACGAGTGCGGCCGCACGGTGGTGGTGGACGACGTGTACGCCGTCCGCGTGGCGGCGAAGCTCTCGAACCCCCCGGTGGACCTCTGCGCGGTGGCCGACGTCGCGGCGGGCAGCGTGCTGGAGGTGCTGCGCCGCGGCCCGATCCCGCGCCGGCCCAGCCCGTTCCCCGCCGGGTCGCTGGCCCACGTGGACGCCTGCGCGCTGCTGGACGACGAGTCGCTCGCCACGCTGGCCGGGGTCAACGGGGACGCGCCCGTGAACGTGTTCGGCAACTGGGCGTGCAAGTGGTTCAGCACGTTCGGCGGGCGGACCGTCAACCTGCGGTACGACCAGCACCCGGCGCAGGAGGTGATCGGGGGCGAGCTGACCGAGCTGGGCGGGCGTCGGGCGTACGTGCACCTGGACAAGGAGTTGAGCACGGGGTGCACGGTCAGCCTGCCGTACCGGCCGGCGGACCTCGCGCAGAGCACGGAGATCCACGTGGTGGTGCTGACCGTGGCCGGCGACCGGCCGGGCATCGAGTACTGCGACGCCACCAAGGGCCTGGCGGCGGTGGCCGCCCGGAAGCTCCCCGCCTGACCGCACGGGCCCGGAACTGCCCACCGGGTGGCCGCGCTTCCCGGAGGTCGCGCCGAGTGGCCGCGTTACCGGGAAGCCGCGCGCTACCGAATGGCCGCGTTACCGGGAGTTCGGGCCCACGTCGGCGGGTCGGAGCGGTCGCCGGAGGACCGTGGCGGTGGAGCGCTCGTCCGCGCCGACGTCGGGGAGGCCGGCGCGCGGCTGTCCGTCCACGTCGTCGGTGACGAACGGGTAGCGGCCGGTGCCGGTGTCGATCGCCGGGCTGCCCGCGCCGATCCGGTGCACCGGTCCCCGGCGGCCCAGCAGCGGGTCGGCCACGCGGACGGCCTCGGTCGGCTGGGTGACGCCGACGGTCGCGGTCCCGGTCGGCCACGCGACGTTCCCCGCGTAGGTCAGGTTCACCGGAACCTTCAGCTCGTTGAACAGCTTGCCGTTCGACCCCGTCACCACGTTGTCGGCGATGACCGAGTCCACCGGCGGGAACGTGTAGTTCGCGCCCACCTCGATGTTGGACGTGTTGTTCACGAACGTGTTGTGCACGACGACCGCCCGGTAGACGCGCCAGTGCGCGTTCAACGCGCCCGTGCCGTCCACGTCGCCGCCGTCGACCTGGAGCGCGGCGTCGTAGCGGGTCCCGGTCAGGCCCTCGAAGTGGTTGTTGTAGACCTTGTGGTCCTCGCCGTAGAGCCGGATGCCGCCGGTGCCCGCCTTGCCCTCGCCGAGGAAGAAGTTGCCGTGCAGGGAGCCCCGGTTGCCGTGGCGGTGCGACAGCGTGCCCTGCGAGGACCGGAAGGTGTTGTAGCGCACGGTGTTGTCGTTGCTCTTGACGGACACGATCTCCGGGTCGCCGTCGCAGTCCTCGAACAGGTTGGCCTCCACGACGGTGAACCCGCTGGACCGGGAGATCGTGCTCCGGCCGACCCGGATGGCCTCCATCTCGTTGTCCGCGCGGGGGCCGACGTCGCGGAAGTGGTTGTGGTCGATGCGGTCGTGCCGCGACTGCTGCGTCTCCGACCCCTCGACGGCGATGAAGTTGCCCAGTTGGCGCTTGTGCTCGAACAGGTTGTGGTCGATCCGGTTGTGGTGGCTGTCCTCGCCGTTGACCAACACCCAGTGCAACGACGACTGCTCGGTGAGCCGGAAGTGGTTGCGGGTCAACCGCACGTGGTGCGACCCGGTGATCACCAGGCCGGCGGAGCCGGTCCACTGCAGACCGTCGAAGGTGAGGTGCGAGGAGTCGGTGACCACCAACTGCCCGGCGTCGACCACCGCCCGGCCGCGATGGGCCGCCACGACCGTGATCGGCCTGGCCGCGGTCCCGTGGCGGCCCGTCACCGCGCCGAGCGCGTAGTGGCCGTCGGCGACCACGATCCGGTCACCGGCGCGGGCGTCGGCGAGGGCGGTCCGCAGCTGGTCCGAGTCGGCGACGCGCACGGTGCGGTCCGCACCGGTGGACGCCGACGAGACGAGCGGTTGGCCCGCGCCGGAGACGCCCCACGCGACCAACGCCACCAGGAGCGCACGACAGGTCCGGCGCATCGGGTTCCTCGCTCTCGACCGGAGACAGGACACGGGTCCCAGCGTGCCGCACCGGCCGTGGGACCCGTCCCGGGCGGTTGGGCGTAAGGCGCTCCCCCACCTGTAGGTGGACGACAAAACAGGCCCCTCCGTTTGTCCGCTTCCTACAGGCCGCGCGGCCCGGTTGCGCCCATGCTGGGAGGTGAACAACGGAGTCGCAGCGCGGAGGTGGGTCATGGTCGGTGTCGAGCGCGTCGCCGCCCGGCGAGGTGGTCTGGCCGACCACCTCCCCGACCTGCGCGCCCGGCTGGAGCGGCAGCGCCGGTTCCGGCTGGAGCAGCTGGCCGAACTCGAACCCCTGGCCGCGGCGGAGGTCACCGACGCGGCGCGGCACGAGGTGGCGCTCGCGGTGGCCGAGGCGGCCCGGCACGCGCTGGCCGACCTCGACATCGCGCTCGCGCTCATCGAGGTCGGCGACTACGGGCGGTGCCGGGGTTGCCGGTCGGACATCCCGCTGGAGCTGCTGCGGACCATCCCGACCTCGCGGTGGTGCCTGGGCTGCCGGCAGCGGCTGGCTCCGGGCGGCGGACCGGACCCGGGCGCGGTGCCCCGGCACGAGCCGACCGCGTCCCGGACGCCGCGCGGCCGGGGCCCACGACGCGGCCGCGACGGCACGACCGGGCGTCGGCACCACGGCACCCGGCGAACCGCCACCGCCCGCTGACCGCCCCGCCGGGCCCGACCGCGCCCGCCGCCGGTCACCCTGAGCAACCCCGCCACCCGCCGGTTCGGCGTGCCACCCGGCGGGCACCACGCCGAACCGGGCGTGCCGCCGCCACCGGTGGACCCTGCGGCAGACCCGGCGACCCGTGACCACCCGCCGGACGAACCGGCGGACCAGGCGGGCATGGCCCGCACCGCGCCGTCGAGCCGGGGGCACCGGCCCCGGCCGTACCCAGGAGGTGAGTCGTGCTCAGCGAGCGCGAACAGGCCGCCCTGCTCGAGATCGAGCGCCGGCTGAGAGCCGACGACCCGGACTTCGAGCAGTCCTTCCGGGCGCTCGACGCCGTCCCGCCGCCCCGGCCCGCGAAGCGCCCCCGGATCACCTCGGTGGCCATCGTCGCCGCGGCGAGCATGGCCGTCGTCATGCTGCTGGTCGGATCACCGACCGGAGCACTCCCCTACGCCGTCATCGCGGTGCTGGTGTGGGCGGTCCGCGACCTGCCCGACGCCCCCGCGAAGCGGAAGCCGGGCGAGTGACGCACCGCACCACCCACCGCGAGGAGTTCAGGATGAGCGACGTCAAGGCCCGGCCCGTCGTGGTCGGCGTCGACGGGTCGGGGAGCGGGCTGCGCGCGGCGCGCTGGGCCGCGGGCGAGGCGAGCCGCCGGGGTGTCGGCCTGCGCCTGGTGCGGGCCTGCGAGGTGCCGACCGGCTACCGGCCCGGACTGGTCGACCCGAACGCGCTGCGCGAGGCGCTGGCGGAGGACGGGCGGCGGTCGTTGGCCGCGGCCCTCGACGCCGTCGGACCTCTGGCGTCCGATGTGGACGCCGTCCTCGAGTTCGGGCCCTCGGTGCCCCTGCTCCTCGCGGAGGCCGAGGACGCCTCGGTGCTCGTGCTGGGCAACCGGGGCCTGGGCGGGTTCACGGGCCTGCTGGTCGGGTCCACGTCGGTCGAGCTGGCGGGCCGCGCGTCGTGCCCGGTCGTCGTCGTCCGGGGCCGTGACGACGACCCGCCCGCCGACGGGCCGGTGGTGGTGGGCGTGGACGGCACGGAGCTGAGCGAGGCGGCGCTGGGGTTCGCGTTCGCCGCAGCCGCGGACCGCGGCGACGAGCTGGTGGTGGTCCGCGCGTGGGCGGACCCGGTGCTGGAGACCGCGTTCGCGGCCACGGCGGTGGCCTTCGACGTCGAGCCGGTGGCGCGGGAGGCCGAGGAGTCGCTGACGGGGCAGCTCGCCGCGTGGCGGCGGGAGCACCCGGAGGTGCGGGTCACCGCGCACGTCGTCCGGGAACGCCCGGCGCACGCGCTGCTGCGGTTCGCGGAAGACGCCCGCCTGGTCGTCGTCGGCAGCCGCGGCCGGGGCGGGTTCCGCGGCCTGCTGCTCGGGTCCACCAGCCGCCACCTGCTGCACCACGCGCCCTGCCCGGTGGCGGTCGTCCGCGCGCCCGAGCGGTGAGGGCCGCGGCGGGGTGGCCGACCGGGTCGGCCACCCCGCACGCGTCACGTGAAGTACCTCAGCCAGACGTAGACCCAGGCCATCACGGTGCTCAGCACGGTCACGATGATGCCGTACTTGGTGAACTGCCAGAACGTGATGCGGTGGCCGGTGCGCGCGGCGATGCCGATGGCGACCACGTTGGCGCTGGCCGCCACCGCGGTGCCGTTGCCGCTGAAGTCCGCGCCCAGGGCGAACGACCACCACAGCGCCTGACCGGTCGCCGGGTCGGGCACCTCGGCCACGATGCCCTCCACCACGGGGCTCATGGTGGCCGCGTACGGGATGTTGTCGAAGAACGCGCCCAGCACGCTGGAGCCGAACAACAACGCGGTGGCCGCGAGGAAGTAGTTGTCCCCCACCCCTTGCACGGCCCAGCTGCCGATCGTCTCGATGACACCGGTGTGCACCAGACCGCCGACCATCACGAACAGGCCCATGAAGAACGCCAGGGTGTGCCACTCGATCTCGCGCAGCACGTCACCGGCCTCCGCGCCGGTGGCCAGCATCATCAACCCCGCGCCCACCAGCGCGACGATGGCCGGGTCGAGGTGGAGCACCGAGTGCAGGCTGAACCCGGCGACCACCACGGTGAACACGACCATGCACCGGCGCAGCATCCTGGCGTCGGTGATGGCGCGCCGCTCGTTGAGCGCCATCACCGCGGCGACGTGGTCCGGGTTGTACTGGAACGACTTGCGGAACAGCACCCGCGTCAGCAGCACGAACACCGCGAAGATGACGACCACGATCGGGGCCATGTGCACCAGGAAGTCGGTGAACGTCAGCCCGGCGCGACTGCCGATGATGATGTTGGGCGGGTCGCCGATGAGCGTCGCCGCGCCGCCGATGTTGGACGCGAGCACCTCGGCGATCAGGTACGGCTGGGGCGCGATGCGCAGCCGGTTGCACACCACGATCGTCACCGGCGCGACGAGCATGATCGTGGTGACGTTGTCGAGGAACGGCGACGCCACGGCGGTGATCGCCATGAGCATCACCATGAGCCGGTACGGCTTGCCCTTCGCCTTCTTGGCCGCCCAGATGGCCAGGTACTCGAAGACGCCGGTCTGCTTGACGATCCCGACGATGACCATCATGCCGAACAGCAGGAAGATGACGTTCCAGTCGATGCCCGCGTGCTCGGAGAAGAACACCTCGGCGCCGGGGATCAGGCCGGTGACGGCCATCGCGCCCGACGCGATCAGCACCACCTTGAGCTTGTCCGCCTTCTCGGTGGCGATGAAGAAGAACGCCACCAGGAAGATCGCCAGGGCGAGGACCGCGCTCATCGGTCACGACCCGGAGGTCCGGTCCGGTCGTCGGCGTGGCCCGAGCACCGGACGGGTTCGCGGCCGGCTGATCGTATGGTCGCGGCACTCGGGCACACTGAAGGCACTCTCCTCAAGACATGGCGCAACGCACCCACGAGCGGGGGTGCGGGAACGGGAACTGCTCGGGCGGCGTCAGCCGTCAGTCGACGTTGCCGAACACCGCCAGGCTGGTGATCAGGCGCTCCAGCGTGACGGCGCCGAGGAGCACGTCGTCCTCGTCCACCACCGCCACGAGCGGGCTGTGCTGGCGCGCCATGAGCGCGGCGACCTCCAGCAGGGTCGCGTCGGCGCGCACGGTCACGGGCTTCACCGGCCGGCGCGGCGCGCAGTCGCCGACGGTCAGGTCGCCCAGCTCCTGCCAGAAGTGGTCCGCGTGCGCCTCGTCGACCGTGCGGGCGAGGGCCGGGTCCTCCTGGTAGGCGCTCGGCACCGCCAGGCGCAACACCTGGGTGCCGGGCAGCACCAGGTGGGGCCGCGACCGCTCGTCCACGACGATGAGGCCGGGCAGGCGGCTCACGGCCATGACGCGGACGGCCTGCGCGACCGGGTCGTGGACGGTGACCGTCGGCACGTTCACCGCGATATCGCTTGCGTGCATGAAATCAACCTGTTCGGCGTGGCGGTGGGTGTGTGCCTGCGACGTTGCGGTCGCACCACCGGTGACCGGGGTCGCCGGCGGTGGGACGAGCGTCCGGGGTCGGGATCCGAGCACCGCTGTCACCTCTTCCTCCCGGCGTGGCGAACCGTCCGCACCAGTCTGCGCAGCGCCGGGAGGAGGGACAATCGGTGCCAACACCCATCCGCGGGCGGTGACGACATGTACGCGCGAGTGGGTGTCAGCCCGGATGGACAGGTCGCGGAACTCCCGGCAGCCTGGAACCGAAGGAGGCCCTACCCGTGTCCCTGTTCTGGCGGATCTTCCTGCTCAACGCCGCGGTGCTGGTGGTGGCCGCGGCGGCGTTGCTGCTGGGGCCGGTCACGGTGTCCACTCCGGTCCTGTTCACCGAAGCGGTGATCCTGTCAGGGGGTTTGGTGGTGATGCTCGTGGCCAACGCCGTGCTGCTGCGGCTGGGCCTGGCCCCGCTGGAGCGGCTCACCCGCGCCATGACCACGACCGACCTGCTGCGCCCCGGCCCGCGCCCCGCCCCCACCGGGCACGGCGAGATCTCCGGTCTCATCAGGACGTTCAACGCCATGCTCGACCGGTTGGAGGCCGAGCGCGGCGACAGCACCGCCCGTGCCCTGTCCGCGCAGGAGGCCGAGCGCAGCCGCATCGCCCGCGAGCTGCACGACGAGGTCGGCCAGACCCTCACCGCCGTCCTGCTGGAGCTGAAGCGGGTGGCCGACCACGCGCCGCCCACCGTCCGGGACGAACTGCACCAGGTGCAGGAGACGACCCGGGGCAGCCTGGACGAGATCCGCCGCATCGCCCGCCGGTTGCGCCCCGGCGTGCTGGAGGAACTCGGGCTGATCAGCGCGCTGAAGGCGTTGACGGCGGAGATCGCCGACCACAGCGGGCTGTCGGTGCGGCAGCGGTTCGACGGCAACTTCCCGGACCTGGGCAACGAGGCCGAGCTGGTCGTCTACCGGGTCGCCCAGGAGGCCATCACCAACGTCGCGCGGCACGCCGGCGCGAGCCACCTCGACCTCGCCCTCACCCACGACCCCGCCGGGGTGGAGCTGCGCATCCGCGACGACGGGCGCGGGATCGGCGGCGCGCCCGAGGGTTCCGGCATCCGCGGCATGCGCGAACGCGCGCTGCTCATCGGCGCGGACCTCACCGTCGGCTCCCGCACCGAGGGCGGCACCGAGGTGCGGCTGCGCGTACCGACCACCCCTACCCGGAGCACCTGACCATGGCCCACGTGAAGACCCGAGTCCTGCTCGCCGACGACCACGCGCTGGTCCGCCGGGGAGTCCGGCTGATCCTGGACGGCGAGCCGGACCTGACCGTGGTCGCCGAGGCGGGCGAGGGCGCGGAGGCCATCGAGAAGGCCCGCGCCGAGCGCCCCGACCTGGCCATCCTGGACATCGCCATGCCGCGGCTGACCGGGTTGCAGGCCGCGCGGGAGCTGTCGCGGCTCCAGCCGGAGCTGCGCATCCTCATCCTGACCATGTACGACAACGAGCAGTACTTCTTCGAAGCGCTCAAGGCGGGGGCCTCCGGCTACGTGCTCAAGTCGGTGGCCGACCGCGACCTGGTCGAGGCGTGCCGCGCCAGCATGCGGGGCGAGCCGTTCCTCTACCCCGGCGCGGTCACCGCGCTCGTCCGCAACTACCTCGACCGCGTCCGCGACGGCGACGACCTGCCCGACAAGGCCATCACCGACCGCGAGGAGGAGATCCTCAAGCTCGTCGCCGAGGGCCACTCGTCCAGGGACATCGCCGGCCTGCTCGTGATCAGCGTCAAGACCGTCGAGCGGCACCGCGCCAACCTGCTGCAGAAGCTCGGGCTGAAGGACCGGCTGGAACTCACCCGCTACGCGATCCGCGCCGGTCTGATCGAACCGTGAACGGAGGTCGCTCGTGGACGACTGGCTCATCTGGCTGATCATCGCGGTCGTGCTGGCGGTCGCGGAGATCTTCAGCCTGACCGCCGCCCTCGGCATCCTCGGCTCCGCCGCCGCGGTCACCGCGGGCGCCGCGGCGCTCGGGCTGGACCTGCCCCTGCAACTCCTGGTGTTCACCGCCGTGTCCGCCGCCGGTGTCGTGCTCGTCCGGCCCGCGGCCCTGCGGCACCTCCGGCGGCCCCAGCCCGCGCGGTTCGGCGTGGACGCGCTCATCGGCGCGCCCGGCCGCACCACCCGCGAGGTGACCGGGCTCGACGGCCGGGTCCGCATCGGCGGCGAGGAGTGGACCGCGCGGTCCTACGACGACACCCTCGTGATCCCCGCCGGCACGGTCGTCGACGTCATGGACATCCAGGGCAGCACCGCACTCGTCTACCCCCGGGAGGGACCGTGGAACTCTCAGCCCCGTTGATCGCCGCCCTGGTCGTCGCGCTGCTCGCGGTGTTCACCGTGGTGCGGGCGGTGCGCATCGTGCCGCAGGCCCGCGCCCGCAACGTCGAACGGCTCGGCCGCTACCACCGCACCCTGCGGCCGGGCCTCAACTTCGTCATCCCCTACATCGACCGCGTCCGCCCGACGATCGACCTCCGCGAGCAGGTCGTCTCGTTCCCGCCGCAGCCGGTGATCACCGAGGACAACCTGGTGGTCGAGATCGACACGGTGCTCTACTTCCAGGTCACCGACCCGCGGGCGGCGTTCTACGAGATCGCGGGCCACCTCCAGGCGGTCGAGCAGCTCACCGTCACGACCCTGCGCAACGTCGTCGGGTCCATGGACCTGGAGAAGACCCTCACCTCCCGCGACACCATCAACAGCCAACTGCGCGGCGTGCTCGACGACGCCACCGGCAAGTGGGGCCTGCGGGTCAACCGGGTCGAGATCAAGGCCATCGACCCGCCCGCCACGATCAAGGACGCGATGGAGAAGCAGATGCGCGCCGAACGGGCCAAGCGCGCCGCCATCCTCGCCGCCCAGGGCGAGCGCCAGGCCAAGATCCTCACGGCGGAGGGCGACAAGCAGGCCGCCGTCCTGCGCGCGGAGGGCGACCGCGCCGCCGAGATCCTCAAGGCGGAGGGCCAGGCACGGGCCGTCGAGCAGGTCTTCCAGGCGGTCCACCGCAACGACGCGGACCCCAAGCTGCTGGCCTACCAGTACCTCCAGACGCTGCCCAAGCTGGCCGAGGGGCCGGGCAACACGTTCTTCGTCATCCCCAGCGAGGTCACCACCGCGCTGAGCAGCGTGTCCCGCGCGTTCGGCGAGCACCTGCCCACCTCGCCCGCCGCCCGGGACGCCGAGGCCACCCCCGTCCGGCCGCCGGCCGCCACCAACGGCGACCGGCCGGTGTCGTGACCCCGGCGCCCGCGGCGGGCCGGGGCGGCCCGGGGCCGGGCCCCCCCCCCCCGCGGCGGGGCGGGTCACCTCCCTCCGACCCCGCGGGGGGCGCGCTCGCCCCCCCCCCCTCGCCCGCTCATCGGCAGCGCCCCTCTCACCTGGTGTGACGCGTGCACGGTCAAGT
>NZ_JBHYXZ010000194.1:0-7789 GCF_042752395.1 Actinosynnema sp. NPDC059335
GCCCTACCGCGCGTGTCAAGGGGGCACTCCCACCCCTACCCGCACCTGACGCTGGAACCGCCCCCTTGACGCGTGCGGTAGCCCTTGTGGAGGTCGGCGGGATGACACGAAACCCGACCCACGACGCAACCGGGGCTTCACCACCCACCCCCGTCATCCTGCTGATCTGCCCGTCCGGCGAGGACGCTTTTGATCTTTTGCCCTCCACGCCCCACCCCTGAACGTTGAATTCGGGGTACCCGAACGTAGGACTCTCGCGCTCTGAACGTACGACTCACGCGTTCCGAACGTAGGACACACCCGACGCGAACGTAGGACACGCGCGTTCTGAACGTAGGACACGCGCGACGCGAACGTAGGACACGCGCGAGGTGGTCAGGCTTCGTCGAGGGTCGAGACGAAGCGGGAGATGGCCTCCGGGGTCAGCTTCTGGGCCAGCCGCCCGGCCGGCGCCATGGACCCGAGCCGGTACAGCGGCCGGTCGGCCGCCGCCAACCCCCGCGCCTCCGCCCGCAACTGCGCCACCAACAGCTCCGAGAACACCAACCCCGGCGCGTCCCCACGCCCGGCCAGCACGTCGGCCAGCTTGCGCAACGGCAGCACGCCCTGCTCCCGGCCACCCGTCCCCGCGTAGATGGCCAACGCGAGGTTGATCGCCTTCCCCCCACCGCGCACGAACAGACCGACGGTCCGCGTCCCGCGCACGTCCGTCACCAGCAGGTCCAACTGGTCGGCCGCGCGCAGGTCCACCGACCGCGTCCCGAACGCCCGGACGGACAGCACGTGCCCGTCCAACCACACCCGCCGCCGCGCCTCCGACCACGCCAGCAGCAACAACGGCACCGCGAACACCGCCGCCGCCACCAACCCGGCCGTCCGGCCAGCGAGCAGCCCCAACAGCCCGCCGAACGCCGCCGCGACGATCAACGCGCCGATCGCGACCGTCCGCGCGCGCTTGCGCACCGCCTTCGGGTCGAGCAGGTCAAGGGGGATCCGCTCGCTCACCGGCCCAACGCCTCCAGCACCGAGGTCACCACGTCGTCCAGCGGCACCTCGCGCTGGTCGCCCGACGACAGCTCCTTCACCTGCACGACCCCGGCCTCGATGTCGCGCTCGCCCAGGACCAGGGCGAACCGCGCGCCCGACCGGTCGGCGCCCTTCATCGCGCCCTTGAGGCCCTTGCCGCCGTACGACAGGTCGAACCGCACCCCGGCCGCCCGCAGCGGCGCGGACAACGCGATCAGCCGCGACTTCGCCGCCTCGCCCAGCGGCACGCCGTACACGTCGCACCGCGCCGCGTCACCCGGCGACACGCCCTCGACCTGGCACGCGAGCAGCGCCCGGTCCACGCCGAGGCCGAACCCGACCCCCGACAGGGGCTGCCCGCCGAGCTGCTCCATCAGCCCGTCGTAACGCCCGCCGCCGCCGATGCCGGACTGCGCGCCCAACCCGTCGTGCACGAACTCGAACGTCGTCTTCGTGTAGTAGTCGAGCCCGCGCACCATCCGCGGGTTCTCCACGAACTTCACGCCCAGGTCGTTCAGGTAGCCCTTGACCTGCTCGTAGTGCGCCAGCGACTCGGCGGACAGGTTGTCCACCATCAGCGGCGCGTCGGCGACCAGCTCCCGCACCTCGGGCCGCTTGTCGTCCAGCACGCGCAGCGGGTTCAGCTCCGCCCGCCGCCGCGTCTCGGCGTCCAGCGGCAACCCGGCCAGGAACGCCTGCAGCTTCTCCCGGTACTGCGGGCGGCACGTCGAGTCGCCCAGCGAGGTCAGCTCCAGCCGGAACCCGGTGAGCCCGAGCGCCCGGAACCCGGCGTCGGCGATCGCGATGACCTCGGCGTCCAGCGCCGGGTCGTCCACGCCGACCGCCTCCACCCCGACCTGGTGGAACTGCCGGTAGCGCCCGGCCTGGGGCTGCTCGGCGCGGAAGAACTGGCCCGCGTACGCGAGCTTGACCGGCAGCTGGCCGCGGTCGAGGCCGTGCTCGATGACGGCGCGCATCACGCCCGCCGTGCCCTCGGGCCGCAGCGTGATGGACCGGCCGCCGCGGTCGGTGAACGTGTACATCTCCTTGCTGACCACGTCCGTCGACTCGCCGACGCCGCGCGCGAACAACGCGGTGTCCTCGAAGACGGGCAGCTCGATGTACCCGTAGCCCGCCCGGCGGGCGGACTCCACGAGGGTGTCCCGGACCGCGAGGAACGACGCGGAGGTCGGCGGGAAGTAGTCGGGCACGCCCTTGGGAGCCTGGAACGGGGTGCCGGAGGACGGGGTGCCGGAGGACGGGGTACCGGCAGACGAGGTACCGGCAGACGAGGTGCCGGAGGACGGGGTGCCGGAAGAAGGAGCGGAAGGCGTGGTCACTGTTCTCTACAGTCCTCGGTGCGGTGCGGCCGGCGCGTCCGGTGAGCCCAGCTCCAGCAGGAACGGGTTGCTCACGCGCTCACGGCCGATGGTCGTCGTGGGCCCGTGGCCGGGCAGCACCACCGTGTCGTCGGCCAACGTCAGCACCTTCGTGCGCAGCGACGTCAGCATGGCGCGGTGGTTGCCGCCCGGCAGGTCGGTGCGCCCGATGGAGCCGGCGAAGAGGGTGTCCCCGGACAGCACGAGCCGCCCGCCCTCCTCCGTCCCGGCGCGGAACATCACCGACCCGCCGGTATGGCCCGGTGTGTGGTCGACGGTCAGCCGCAGGCCGGCCAGGTCGAGGTCGACGCCGTCGGCCAGCTCGCGCACCTCCCGCGGCTCCCTCGTCTCCAGGTTGCCGCCGAAGAAGGCGCGCGACTCGGCGCTGATGCCCTTGAGCGGGTCGGCCAGCATCTCCCGGTCGTCGGGGTGGATCCACGCCGGGATGTCGTTGCCGTCGCACACCGGCGCGACGGAGAACGTGTGGTCGAAGTGCCCGTGGGTCAACAGCACGGCGACCGGGGAGAGCCGGTGCTCGCGCAGCGCGTCGGCGATCGGCTCGGCCGCGTCCTGGCCGGGGTCGACCACGACGCACGGCCCGCCCGCGCCCGTGGCCAGGACGAAGCAGTTGGCCTGGAGGGCGCCGGTCGGGAACCCGATCACCAGCACGGGATCACCTCTCGAACGGCAACGGATCGACAACGGATCCCTGTGGACCCCGGTCAGCAGCCTATCCGGCATACACCAGTCACATGCGCGCCCCCTAGACTGCTGACCGATCGTCGCCGTCGACGTTGAGATCAGGGAGGTTGCAGGTGCCGACCAACGTGCAGCGCCGCGAGCAGGCCAAGCGGAAGCTGGAACGCCAGCTCGTCCGCAGGGCGGAGCGCGCGAAGCGGCGCCGGATCATCGCCGTGGTCGCGACGGCGGTCACCGTCGTCGTCGTGGCGGGCGGCGTGTACTTCCTGGCCACGGCCGACTTCGGCAGCACCGGTGACGACGCGGCGGGGGCCAGCTCGACCACCCCCGCCCCGATCCAGATCCCGACCGAGGTCAAGGCGCTGCCGACGCGGCCGACGCCGATCGCGGACCCGGCGACCTGCGAGTACCGGCCGTCGAAGGAGCCCGCGTCCAAGGAGGGCACGAAGGCCCCCGAGGGCAGCGCCCCGGCGACCGGCACCGCGACCGCCACCATCAAGGCCAACATCGGCGAGCTGAAGCTGACCCTGGACCGCGCGCTCGCGCCGTGCGCCGTGAACAGCTTCATCAACCTGGCGAAGCAGGGCTACTACGACGGCAGCACCTGCCACCGGATCGGCACCGAGGGCCTGCAGATGCTGCAGTGCGGCGACCCGACCGGCACCGGCACCGGCGGCCCCGGCTACACGTTCGATAACGAGACGTGGCCCGAGCTGACCTACGGCCGCGGCTACCTGGCCATGGCGAACGCCGGTCTCGACCAGGAGACCCAGAAGGGCACCAACGGCAGCCAGTTCTTCATCGTCTACGGCGACGCGCAGCTCTCCCCGGACTACACGGTCTTCGGCAGCATCGACGAGGCCGGGCTGAAGCTGATCGACGACGTGGCCCGCGCCGGCCACGACGGCTCGTTCGACCCGTCGCCCGGTGGCGGCAAGCCGAACAAGGAAGTCAAGTTCGAGTCGGTGACGGTGGCCTGACCGACTCCCCTGACCGGAAGGGACGCGCAGGGGCCCGGCTCTCGACGGAGCCGGGCCCCTGCGCCTTCCCCGTCGGCCCGGACGAGGCCGACAGCCGGATGGTCGCACCCGCCGATGACGTTTCGCTGACGCGGACGGTCCTCGCGGCAGCCCGCGAACCCACCGGCGCTCTATCGAGGAACGACAATTTCCACGCGATACTCGATACCTACTTCCCAGGCGATACCCGATACCTACCGAGCACCGCGGGAACCGCAGCGCCGAACACCGACCAACACCCACGCCGCCACGCCACGGCCCACGACGTCAACGCCACGGCGGTCCGACGCCCATGACGCCACCGCTCACGACGCCGACGTCACCCGGTACACGTCGTACACGCCCTCGACGCTGCGGACCGCCTTCAACACGTGCCCGAGGTGCTTCGGGTCGCCCATCTCGAACGAGAACCGGCTCACCGCGACCCGGTCCCGCGACGTCGTCACCGACGCCGACAGGATGTTGACCTTCTCGTCGGCCAGCACCTTCGTCACGTCCGACAGCAGCCGGTGCCGGTCCAGCGCCTCGACCTGGATCGCCACCAGGAACACCGACGAGGACGACGGGGCCCACTCCACGTCCAGCAACCGCTCGGGCGTCTTGAGCAGCTCGTCGGCGTTGGTGCAGTCGGTCCGGTGCACCGACACCCCGCCGCCCCGCGTCACGAAGCCGAGGATGTCGTCACCGGGCACCGGCGTGCAGCAGCGCGCCAGCTTGACCCACACGTCCGCCGCGTCCTTGACGATGACGCCCGCGTCGCCGGTGACGCGACGCCGCGTCACGGTCGACGGCGTGGACCGCTCCGCCAGCTCGTCCTCGGCGTGCTCCACGCCGCCGAGCTGCGCGACCAGCCGCTGCACCACGTGCCGGGCGGAGGTGTGCCCCTCGCCCACGGCCGCGTACAGCGCCGACACGTCCGGGTAGTGCAGCTCCTTCGACAGCGCGCCCATCGAGTCGGCCGACACCAGCCGCTGCAGCGGGAGCCCGACCCGCCGCACCTCCTTGGCGATGGCCTCCTTGCCGACCTCGATGGCCTCTTCCTTGCGCTCCTTCGCGAACCACTGCTTGATCTTCGCCTTGGCGCGCGGCGAGGCGGCGAACGACAGCCAGTCGCGGGACGGGCCCGCGCCCTCGGCCTTCGAGGTGAAGATCTCGACGACCTCGCCGTTCTCGAGCTTGCGCTCCAGCGCGACGAGCCGGCCGTTGACCCGGGCCCCGATGCACCGGTGCCCGACCTCGGTGTGCACGGCGTAGGCGAAGTCCACCGGCGTGGACCCGGTCGGCAGCGTCACCACGTCGCCCTTGGGCGTGAAGACGAAGATCTCCCGCGCGGCCAGGTCGAACCGCAGCGACTCCAGGAACTCGCCGGGGTCGGCGGCCTCCCGCTGCCAGTCGAGGAGCTGCCGCATCCAGGCCATCTCGTCGACCTCGACGCCCTTCCCGCTGTGCGTGCCCCGCGTCTCCTTGTACCGCCAGTGCGCCGCGATGCCGTACTCGGCGGTCCGGTGCATGTCGTACGTGCGGATCTGCACTTCCAGCGGCTTGCCGTCCGGGCCGATGACCGTGGTGTGCAGCGACTGGTAGACCCCGAACCGGGGCTGGGCGATGTAGTCCTTGAACCGGCCGGGCATGGGCTGCCACAGCGCGTGCACCACGCCCATGGCCGCGTAGCAGTCGCGCACCTCGTCCACCTGGATGCGCACGCCGACCAGGTCGTGGATGTCGTCGAAGTCCCGGCCTCGGACGATCATCTTCTGGTGGATCGAGTAGTAGTGCTTGGGCCTGCCCTCGACCTTGGCCGTGATCCGGGCCGCCTCGAGCTGCTGGTACAGCTCCTTGATGACCCCGCCCAGGTAGGTGTCCCGGGACGGCGCGCGGTTCGCGACCAGGCGCACGATCTCGTCGTACTTCTTCGGCTGGAGGATGGCGAACGCCAGGTCCTCCAGCTCCCACTTCACCGTCGCCATGCCGAGCCGGTGCGCGAGCGGGGCCAGGACCTCCAGCGTCTCGCGGGCCTTGCGGGCCTGCTTCTCCGGCGGCAGGAACCGCATGGTGCGCATGTTGTGCAGCCGGTCGGCCAGCTTGATGACCAGCACCCGGGGGTCCTTGGCCATGGCGATGACCATCTTGCGGATGGTCTCGGCCTCGGCCGCCGCGCCCAGCTTGACCTTGTCGAGCTTGGTGACGCCGTCCACCAGCAGCGCGACCTCGGTGCCGAAGTCGACCCGGAGCTGGTCCAGCGAGTAGTCGGTGTCCTCCACCGTGTCGTGCAGCAGGGCCGCGACCAGCGTGGTCGTGTCCATGCCCAGCTCGGCGAGGATCGTCGCCACCGCGAGCGGGTGCGTGATGTAGGGGTCGCCGGACTTGCGCCGCTGCGGCCGGTGCTTCTCCTCCGCCACGTCGTAGGCGTGCTGGAGCAGCGCCAGGTCGGCCTTGGGGTGCAGGTCGCGGTGGACCGCCGCCAGCGGCTCCAACACCTGCTTGACCGGCGCGGCGCGCTGGGCCGTGATCCTCCTGGCGAGCCGGGCGCGGACGCGCCTGGTCGCCGACGGCGGCCGCGCGGGCACGGGCTGCGTCGTCTGCGCTGGTTCGGTGTCCTGGCTCAACCACGCTCCTCGGGTCTAGGAACCGAGGATAACTCCGTTGGGTGGTCCGCCTCGCCGACGAGCCGACGAGCGGTGCGGTTCACACGACGAGCAGCACCGGCCGTTCGGTCCGACCAGTCGCCCGGCGAGCACGTCCGACCAGCCCGAACCCGTCCGGAACCGCGGCCACGCGCGCTCCTCGGCCACGCCCGCGCGCCGCGGTGGCGACGAACACACCCGGTTGGGTCAACGGCCCCCGACCGGCTAGTATTCCGTGCGTAACGCGAAGGGGAGTAGCCCCCAACGTCCCGGTCGACACACTGATCCGCTCGCGGATCCGGTCGGACGGCCTCGCCTCGGCGGGGCGGGCGAGACCTTCGATCCAGGCACAGCACAGTGCCGGGTCGAGGTCGCCCGCAGTTCGCGCCCACGGTCCGGCGCGCGGAGCACAAGGACCGGTTTCGAGATGGACGCAGTCCTGGTCGGCACACTGGTGTCGTTCTGGGTGATCTTCGTGGCCGAGCTGGGCGACAAGTCGCAGCTCATGGCCCTGACCTTCGCCACCCGCTTCAAGGTGTGGCCGGTGCTGCTGGGCATCACCCTGGCCACCGCGCTGGTGCACCTGGCCTCGGTGGCCATCGGCGCGGGGTTGGGCGCGGCCCTGCCCACCGGGTGGATCAACCTGATCGCGGCGCTCGCGTTCATCGGCTTCGGCTTCTGGACCCTGCGCGGCGACACGCTCACCGACGAGGAGAAGGCCAAGGCCCAACGCGTGACCCGGTCGGCGGTGATCGCGGTCGGCACGGCGTTCTTCCTGGCCGAACTGGGTGACAAGACCATGCTGGCCACCATCACGCTGGCCACCGACCACGGCTGGTTCGGCGTGTGGGTCGGCTCGACCCTGGGCATGGTCGCCGCCGACGCCCTGGCGATCGTGATCGGCCGCGCCCTGGGCCGCAACCTGCCGGAGAAGGCCATCCGCTACGGCGCGGCGGCCCTGTTCTTCCTGTTCGGCATCTGGCTGGCGATCGACGCCGTGCGCGAGCTGGTCTGACACCGGTGCGCGGGGCTCCGACCGAGC
>NZ_JBHYXZ010000194.1:7799-8482 GCF_042752395.1 Actinosynnema sp. NPDC059335
GAGGCGGCAGTGCGCGCCGGCGGGGGCGCGGGGGGGCGCGGCCGGCCGGGGCGGGGGCGGGCCCCGGCCCCCCCCCCCCCCCCCCCGCCGGCAGTCACCACCCGATACGGGCGAACCTCCGAAAACGGGCCGCCCTCAGACCGTGAGCAGCGCGTTGACCTCGTGCCCCGCGAGCCGGCTGCGCCCGCCGAGCCCCGGGATCTCCAGCACCACCGACACCCCGGTGACCACGCCGCCGGCGCGTTCCACCAGCTCGCACGCGGCCGCGGCGGTGCCGCCGGTCGCCAGCACGTCGTCCACCACGACCACGTGCTGACCGGGCGTGATGGACTCGGCGGGCAGTTCGAGCGTGGCCGTCCCGTACTCCAGGTCGTACGACACCCGGTGCGCGACGGCGGGCAGCTTGCCCGGCTTGCGCAGCGGCACGACGCCGTAGTGCCAGCCGTACCCGAGGGCCGCGCCCAGCAGGAAGCCGCGCGACTCGATCGCCGCCACCACCTGCGTGTCGGGGCGGATCTTGTCCTGGAGGGCGTCGACCACGGCGCGCAACGCGTCCGGGTCCGCCAAGACCGGCGTGGGGGGGCGCGCGACCCCCCCCCCCGGGGGGGCGGGGGGCGCGAGGGCCGCCACCGGGCCGGGGGGGGGCGGCGGTGAACGGGGGTGTGGGGGCGGGGCGGAGGCCG
>NZ_JBHYXZ010000194.1:8492-14201 GCF_042752395.1 Actinosynnema sp. NPDC059335
GGCGGGCCGTCACCACCCCCCCGGGCTGGGGTAAGTCCGGGACCTCACGCAGCAGCCCTAGGGCGCGGTCCAGCTTCAACGGTGCTTCTTGCCCGTCGGACGACGACGGGCGTCGGCGGCCTTGCCGGTCCGCGAGGGCACGCCCGCCGCGGCCGCCATGGCCTTCTCCTTGCGCAGTTCGGCCTGCAGCGACTCGTCGTCGGTCGACTCCACGATGTCGCCACCGCCGCCCTCGACCTGACCGGCCGCGACCTCGCCGGCCGCCGCCTTGCGGGCCAGGTTCTCCCGGCGCGCGTGCACGCGCGCGGCCTGCGCCTTGTAGCGGGGGTCGCGCATCTTCAGGTCGACCGCCACCGGGGTGGCGATGTAGATCGACGACAGCGCGCCGATCGCGATACCGGTCAGCTGCACGAGCGCCAGGTCCTGGAGCGTGCCCACGCCGAGCAGGCCCACGCCGATCGCCAGCAGGCCCAGCACCGGCAGCAGCGCGATCAACGACGTGTTGATCGACCGCATCAGGGTCTGGTTCACGGCGAGGTTCGCGGCCTCGCCGTAGGTGCGGCGGGTCAGGCCGAGCAGGCCGCGGGTGTTCTCCCGGACCTTGTCGAACACGACCACCGTGTCGTACAGCGAGAAGCCGAGGATGGTGAGCAGGCCGATGACCGTCGCCGGCGAGACCTCGAAGCCGACCAGCGAGTACACGCCGGCCGTGATCAGCACGTCGTGGAGCACCGCGACGAGCGCGGCGATCGCCATCGACAGCTCGAAGTACAGCGCCAGGAAGATCATCACGGCGACGAAGAACACCAGGAGCGCGATCAACGCCTGGCTGGTGATCTCACCGCCCCAGGACGCCGAGACCGCGCTGTCGCTGATGGCGTCGACGCCGCCCTCGGGCTTGAGGTCGTCGTTCAGCGCGGTCTTGAGCTTGGCGACCTCCTCGGCGTTCAGCGTCTCCGACCGGATCTGGATGGTCGCCGACGCGCCGGTGCCCACGGACTGCACCGCGGCGGGCTCGTGGCCGATGGCCCGCTCGTAGGAGTCCCGGACCGGCTCGACGCCGATGATGCCCGCCGAGCTGGCCGCCGGGAGCTGGATCCGCGTGCCGCCGGTGAAGTCGATGCCCAGGTTGAAGCCCCGGAACACGATCGACCCGATGCAGATCAGCAGGATCAGGCCGAACACCACGTACCAGCGCTTGCGCTTGCCGACGATGTCGAACGCGCCGTTGCCGACGTAGAGCCGATGGAAAACGTTGCCCTTCTTCGCCTCGGCCACGTCAGACCTCCTTCACAGCGGTGCTCTTCGCACCCGACAGCGCGCGGTCGTCGACCGCCGCCTGGATGGCGCCGCCGAGACCCGAGAGCTTCGGGTTCGACAGGGTCTTCGACTTGGAGACCATGGCGACCAGCGGGTGCGTGACGAGGAAGACCACGACCAGGTCGAGCACGGTGGACATGCCGAGGGTGAAGGCGAAGCCCTTCACCTGGCCGACGGCGATCACGTACAGGATGGCCGAGGCGAGGAAGCTGACCGCGTCCGCGGACAGGATCGTGCGCCGCGACCGGACCCAGGCGCGCGGCACCGCGGACCGGAAGGACCGGCCCTCGCGCACTTCGTCTTTCAGGCGTTCGAAGAACACCACGAACGAGTCCGCCGTGATACCGATCGACACGATGAAGCCGGCGATGCCCGCGAGGTCGAGGGTGAACCCGATCCAGCGGCCCAGCAGCACCAGCACCGCGTAGACGACGACACCCGACAGGATCAGCGACAGGATCGTCAGCACGCCGAGCAGGCGGTAGTAGAACAGGCAGTAGAGGAACACCAGCGCGAGGCCGATGCCGCCGGCGATGAGGCCCGCGCGCAGCGACGCGAGGCCCAGCGTGGCGGACACGGTCTCGGCCTCGGACGCCTCGAACGACAGCGGCAGCGAGCCGTACTTGAGCACGTTCGCGAGGCTGTTGGCCTCGGCCTGGGTGAACCGGCCGCTGATCTGCGTCGACCCGCCCAGGATGGGCTCGTTGATGTTCGGCGCGGACACGACCTGGCTGTCCAGCACGACCGCGACCTGCTGCGAGACGTTGGCCGAGGTGAACTTGCCCCACTTGGCGCCGCCCTCGCCCTTGAAGGTCAGGTCGACCACGAAGCCCGCGCCCTGCGGGTCGGTGCCGGACACCGCGTTGTCGATGTCCTCACCGGTCAGGCGCGAGTACAGGGTGAAGTCGTCGTCCTTGACGCTGCCGTCGTTCGGCGGGGTCACGGGGGCCAGGACGTACTTCTCGGTGAGGTCCTGGTTGCAGGTCAGCAGCGGCAGCGCCGGGTCGTCGTTGCCGATCAGCGGGTCCTTGGTCGGGCAGGTGAAGGCGGCCAGCGCCTGGGACACGGTCTGCGCGTCCAGCGTGGTCAGCTGCGGGTCCTGCCGGCAGGTGCGGGACTCCTCGATGGCCTTGGTCGGGTCCTCGGAGTACTGGCCCTGGAACACCGCGCGGCAGTCGACCTGCGGCTCGGCCGGCGGCGCGGACGGGTCGGCGGGCGGCGTCGTGGTCGCGGCCGGCGGGGTCGTGGTCTCCTGCAGGCCCTCGACCGCCGGGGCCGGGCGGCCCTGGGCGGTGGTGGTCGGCGCGCCGGAGCCCGCGGTCTCGGTCGGCGCGGCCGAGCCGGTCGTGGTCGGCGCGGCCGAGCCCGACGTGGACGGCGGCGCGCTCGACTCGGAGGCGGGCGGCGTGTTCGGCACCGGCGAGCCGATGACCTTGCGGAAGTTCAGCTTCGCCGTCTGACCGAGCCGCTTCGCGCCCTCGCTGTCCGAGCCGGGCACCGTGATCACCAGGTTGGTACCGTCGCGGATGACCTCGGGACCGGCGACGCCCAGGCCGTTGACCCGCGTCTCGATGAGCGCGCGGGCCT
This sequence comes from Actinosynnema sp. NPDC059335, assembly GCF_042752395.1. NCBI lineage: Bacteria > Bacillati > Actinomycetota > Actinomycetes > Pseudonocardiales > Pseudonocardiaceae > Actinosynnema > Actinosynnema sp. NPDC059335. The sequence continues at coordinate 11,400 of NZ_JBHYXZ010000194.1, forward strand.
GGTTGAGCGACTCCTCCGACGGCGTTTTCCCATCAGGAGCCCGGGCGGTCAACGTGACACGCGTGCCACCCTGGAGGTCGATACCGAGCTTGGGTGTCGCCTTGCCGTTCCCGGTGAAGAACACCAGGGAGTACAGCGCGACCACGATGAGGACAAATGCGCCCAGGTACTTCGCGGGGCGGATTTGCCCGGCCGGAGGTGCCACGGTCCGTCCGTCTCCTGATAGTTGACAAGGTCAGCGAAGCCGGAGCGTACCCCTGATGATGTGAGCTGCGCGTCACTGCCTGGAGTCGGCGCGTTGACAGTTGCCGGCTCCAGGCCCGGGGGTCCGCTCGTTACTGCGGGTTACTTCTTGCTCTCCTGCTGTGCGTGCTGGACCTCCGGGGTCTCGTCGGCGACGTCGTCGTCCACGTCGTCCACGACCGCGTCGGTCTCGGTGTCCACCGCGACCTTCTCGCGGATCGCCTGGCGCAGCCACGTGGTGACCACGCCGTCCGCGATCTCGAGGTCGATGGTGTTGTCTTCGTCGTTCACGCCGGCCACCGTCGCGAACAGCCCGGAGGTGGTCATGACCCGGTCACCCGGCTCCAGGGAGTTCAGCAGCGCCTGCTGTTCGGCGACGGCCCGCTTCTGCTTGCGGGCGCTGAGGAACAGCGGCACCGCGAGCAGCACGAGCAGCAGCGGGAACATCAAGGAGGACAGGTCCATCATTCTCCGATCAACCGGACGGTCGGAACGCGGTCAGCGCCCGGTACGTCCGGATTTCTGGGGTGCCGCTGCCGATTGTGCCAGGTCAGTAATCCCGATCACCCGGTGGCGTCGTCGAACAGGGATCGCGTCGCCTCGCCCGGCGCCTGCGGGGGCGGCTGGAGGCCGAGGTGCAGCCACGCGGCGGCGGTCGCGACCCGGCCGCGCGGCGTGCGCGCCAGCATCCCGGCGCGCACGAGGTAGGGCTCGCAGACCTCCTCCACCGTGGTCGGCTCCTCACCCACCGCGACGGCGAGGGTGGAGACGCCGACGGGCCCGCCGCCGAACGAACGGACCAGCGCGCCCAGGACCGCCCGGTCCAACCGGTCCAGGCCCAGTTCGTCCACGTCGTAGACCGTCAGGGCGTCCCGGGCGACCTCCAGCGTCACCGCGCCGTCCGCGCGCACCTCTGCGTAGTCCCGAACCCGGCGGAGCAGGCGGTTCGCGATGCGGGGCGTGCCGCGGGAGCGGCCGGCGATCTCCCGGCCGCCGTCCTCGCGCAGGTCGACGCCGAGGATCTTGGCCGACCGCCGGATGATCAGCTCCAGCTCGTCGGGGCGGTAGAACTCCATGTGCCCGGTGAAGCCGAACCGGTCGCGCAGCGGGCCGGTGAGCGCGCCGGACCGGGTGGTCGCGCCGACCAGGGTGAACGGGGCGATGTCGAGCGGGATGCTGGTCGCGCCGGGGCCCTTGCCGACGACCACGTCGACCCGGAAGTCCTCCATCGCGAGGTACAGCATCTCCTCGGCCGGGCGGGCCATGCGGTGGATCTCGTCGATGAACAGCACGTCGCCCTCGACCAGGTTCGACAGCATCGCGGCGAGGTCGCCGGCGCGTTCGAGGGCGGGACCGGAGGTGATGCGCAGGGACGCGCCCAGCTCGGCGGCGATGATCATGGCGAGGCTGGTCTTGCCCAGGCCGGGCGGCCCGGACAGCAGCACGTGGTCCGGCGGCGTGCCGCGCTGCATCGCGCCGCGCAGGACCAGTTCCAGCTGCTCGCGGACCTTGGGCTGGCCGACGAACTCGTCCAGGTCCTTCGGCCGCAGCGTCGACTCGACGTCCCGCTCGGTCGGGTCGGGCAGCGGGTTGAGGGTGTCGTCGTGGTTCATCGCTTGCGGCCCAGGGCGGCCAGGGAGCGGCGGAGGACCTCGGACGTGCCGAGCGCGCCGTCGGCGGCCAGCACCGCGTCCACGGCCTGCTCGGCCTGCTTGGCGGGGAAGCCGAGGCCCAGCAGCGCCTCGGTGACCTGGGTGCGGACCTGGCCGGTGTCGCCGGAGGCGGTCGGGGCGGGCGCGAGGTGGCCGACCTTGTCGCGCAGCTCGATGATGAGCCGTTCGGCCCCCTTGCGGCCGATGCCGGGGACCTGGGTGAGCACGGTGATGTTGCCCTCGGCGAGCGCGGCGCGCAGCTTGTCCGGTTCGAGCACGGCCAGGGTGGCGAGCGCGAGCCGCGGCCCGATCCCGGAGACGGTCTGGAGCAGGCCGAACAGCTCGCGGGCCTCGGCGTCGGCGAAGCCGAAGAGGGTCAGCGAGTCCTCGCGGACCACCAGGGAGGTGGCCAGCTGGGTCTCCTCGCCGCGGCGGAGCGTGGCCAGCGTGGCGGGGGTCGCCTGCACCGCGTAGCCGACGCCGCCGACCTCGACGACGACGTGGTCGAGCCCGATGGACAGCACCTGCCCGCGCAGTGACGAGATCACTTGCCCCTACCTCCGGTCTTCGCACCCTGCTCCGCGCCGCCCGCATCCGCCGCCGCGACCGGCCCCGATCCTGCCCGCCCCGCCCCGCCCCCGGCCGCGGGGGTCCCACTCGACCGGCCCGCGACGGGTCCGCCGCCGCCCGAGCCGCCGTCCGCCGACCCGGCCGACCCGATCACCGCCGTCCCGCCGCCGCCCGTCCCGCCGCCGCCCGTCCCGCCAGCGTCCGAGCCGCCGGCGTCCGAGGCGGCTCCGGCCGGGCCCACCGGTGCCGACTCGCTCGCGGGCCGTCCGGCGCGGCGCGTCGCCGCGCCGCGGGCGGGCGCCGGGGGGGGGGTGTCTTATAAACAACTGTCGCTGCC
>NZ_JBHYXZ010000195.1:0-14190 GCF_042752395.1 Actinosynnema sp. NPDC059335
GGGGGGCGCCGGGGCGGCGGGGAGCCCCGGGCGGCACCGGGGCGCCGGGGGGGGGGGGCCGGCGCGGCGCGGGGCCCCCCCCCCCCCCCCGATTTCGGATTCCAGTTGGTCAGCGGGGGGAGTCGACGCGGTCCGCGCGCACCGGTGGGGTGGATCGGGCCCGGCGATGAGCAGACATGTGCGCTCCCTCGATGCGTCGTTGCCCCTGGGTGCCGATGTCATACAAACACGGAGTTTGTCCAGGGAGATTTGTAGCACACATTTACGGGACGCGTCCAGACGCGCCGGTGCTTTCTCGGGCAGCGTGAAGAGGGCCGACGACGGCCAATCGACGGGCGGCGGCGCTCAGCCGAAGAGGCGGCGCTGGATCTCGCGGCGGTAGTCCTGCAGCGTGTTGTCGACGTGGACGGCCGCCGCCCGCGCGGCCGCCTCCGGGTCGCCGTCCCGGATCGCCTGGTAGATCGCGAAGTGCTCCTCGACGGCCTCCGCGGCGTGCCCGCCGATGGTGCCGTGCAGCCCGATCGTGCTGGACTGGCGCTGCAACCGGCGGGCCTCGCGGATCGCGGCGACGAAGAACTGGTTGTGCGAGGCCTCGGCGACCGCGAGGTGGAAGTCCTCGTCGCCGCGGTCGAACAGGGCGGCCTGGTCGGTCACGTGGCCGTGTCGGCACGTCTCCGCGGCGGCGCCGATGGCGCGCAGCTCGGCCGGGGTGGCGTGGGTGGCGGCGAGCCTGCTGGCCGCCGTCTCCTGCACGCGGCGGAACTCGAACAGCATGTAGACGTGGTCGAGGTTGGTGGGCAGGAAGAAGCCGCCCCACCGGGAGGAGCCGAGCATGCCCTCGTCGTCGGCCACGTAGAGGCCGCGCCCCTTGTGCGCGCGCACCCGCCCGATCGCGGAGAGGATCTTGATGGCTTCCCGCACCACCGTGCGGCTGGTGCCCATCCGCGCGGCCAGCTCGTTCTCGGTGGGCATCCGGTCGCCGGGCTGCAGCTCCAGTTCGGCGATGAGCTGGAGGATCTGTTCGGCTACCAGCTCGTAGCCGGGCCGGTACGGGCCGCTCGGCGGGGTGCCGTCCGGCTGCCCCGCCGGCACGCCGACCTCCGGTGCCAGTGCGCCATCCGTCAACGCCGCTCCTTCGTGACGGGTCACCTCAAGAGTATGACGGCTCACGCCGTTCGCACAGCTTACATCGCCTCGTGGAGGAAGTGGGCGAGCACGCGTGGCTGGGCGATCGGCGCACGTCAGCGCCTGGAGTGCCGGTCAGTGGTGCGGTCGGGTGCGGTCGGCGGGAATAAGCATGCTCATCAGCGGCGACGGGTCGCCGCCCGCGGACCGCGCGGCCCGCGGGCGGCGGTCGTCACGCGCGCAGCAGCTGGAAGCGCTGGTTGGCGCCGCCGGTGACGGTCCACTGGGAGATGCGGGCGCCGTCGGCGGTGGAGGCGGACCACACGTCCATCGCCAGGCCGCTCAGCTGGTTGACCAGGCTGACCACCCCGCCGCCCTGGTCGACCACCCGCCAGAGCTGGTTCGGCGTCCCGGCGTCACGCTGCTGGGTGATGTCGGCCCCGGTGCCGGCGCCGGACACCTGGAGCACCAGCCCGCTGTGCCGGGCGCGGATGCGGTAGCTGTCGCCCGAGGGCAGGAAGTCGAACTGCTGGTTCAACCCGCCCGTGGCGGGCCACTGGACCAGCGCGGCCCCGGCGGCGGTCGACGCGCCGTTGACGTCGGCCCGCTTGCCGCTGTGCTGCGCCACCAGGTGGTAGTTCACGCCGGGCTCGACCAGCGGCGGCCGGCCCTGCGCCGTCACCCGGTAGGTGTGGCCCGCCTGCCCGGTGAACCGGATCAGGTCGGCCTCCACCCGCTCCGGCTGTACCACCGCGCCGCTGGTCGCGTCCCGCAGCTCGAACGTGCCGGTGAACACCCGGCCGCGGACCTTGACGGCGCCGTCGCGGTCGGGCGTCACGGTCAGCTCGGTCGCCCAGCCGCCGCTCCACGCGGCCCCGACGGTGTACCCGCCCCGGCCGCGCAGACCGGCGAACCGGCCGGTCGGCCAGGCGGCCGGCAGCGCCGGCAGCACGTGCAACTCGCCGTTGTGGCTGTGCAGCAGCATTTCCGCGATGCCCGAGGTCGCGCCGAAGTTGCCGTCGATCTGGAACGGCGGGTGCAGGTCGAACATGTTGGGCGCGAGCCGGTCCGGCGTCACCAGGGAGCGGATCAGGTCGTGCGCCCGGCCGCCCTCCTCCATCCGCGCCCAGTAGTTGATCTTCCAGGCGAGCGACCAGCCGGTGCCGGCGTCGCCGCGCAGTTGCAGCGTCCGCCGTGCGGCCTCGAAGAGCTGGGGCGTGCCGCGCTTGGTGATCTGGTTGCCGGGGTGCAGCCCGTACAGGTGCGAGACGTGCCGGTGGTTCGGCTCGGTCTCGACCCAGTCGTAGAGCCACTCCATGACGTTGCCGCGCGAGCCGACCCGCGTCGGCGCGAGGCGCTGGCTCGTCGCGCGGACCCGCGAGCGGAAGTCGGTGTCCACGCCCAGCACCTCGGACGCGCGGGCGCAGCCCTCGAACAGGTCCCGCAGGATCTGCATGTCCATGGTGGGACCCGCGCACACGCTGGCGTTCGCGTGGTGGTTCAGCTCCGGCGAGTTCGACGGGTTGGTGACGAGCCACTTCAGCGTCGGCTCCTCCACCAGCGTGTCCAGGAAGAACTGGGCGGCGCCCTTGAGCGCCGGGTAGTAGGACCGCAGGAACTCCACGTCACCGGTGAACAGGTAGTGGTCCCAGATCATGGTGGCGAGCCACGCGCCGCCGGTCTGCCACATCCCCGCGGCCGCGAAGTCCACCACCGACGAGCCCCGCCAGCCGTCGGTGTTGTGGTGGGTGACCCAGCCGCCCGCGTTGTACTGCGCCCGCGCGGTGCGCGCGCCGGTCACGGTCAGGTCGTTGATCATGCGGAACACCGGCTCGTAGCACTCGGAGAGGTTCGTCGTGTCGGTCGGCCAGTAGTTCATCGGCAGGTTGGCGTTGAGCGTGTACTTGGACTCCCACGCCGGGTTGAGCTGGTCGTTCCAGATGCCCTGGAGGTTGGCGGGCTGGGTGCCCGGCCGGGAGGACGAGATCAGCAGGTAGCGGCCGTACTGGAAGAGCAGGGCGGAGAACTGCGGGTCGGTGGTGCTGTTGTGCTGCGAGATCCGCACGTCGGTCGGCTGGTCCGCGGCGGCGGTGCGGCCGAGGTCGATCGTCGCGCGCCCGAACAGCCGCTGGTAGTCGGCGACGTGCCGGGAGCGCAGCACGTCGTACGCGGCGCCCTGCGCGCCGTTGAGCCGGCCGCGCGCGATGCCCTGGTAGTCGCCGCTCACGTTGCGGTAGTCGACGTAGCTGGTGCCGATCGAGATCAGCAGGGTCACGCTGGTGGCGTTCGACACCCGCAACGTGCCGCCGGAGCTGCTGGTGCTGCCGCCCTCGGCGACGGCCTTGGCCAGCACCAGGAACCGGACCGCGCCCGCGATGCCGCGGTGGTCGCCGGACCGGCCGTCCAGCGCGATCGTCGTGCCGTCCGGGCTGGACGCGGTCGCGCGCTGCGGCGTGCCGAACGCGGCCGTGAAGGAGATCGAGCCGGGCGTCTCGGCGGTCAGCCGCATGGCGATCACCTGGTCCGGCGCGCTGGCGATCACCTCGCGCCGGTACCGCACGTTGTTCGCCACGTACGTCACCGCGGTGGTGGCGGTGGTCAGGTCGAGCCACCGCTGGTACCCGGAGACCGTGCCGGGGGAGGGGAAGGTGAGCCGGAGGTCGCCGACGGTCTGGTAGGCGAGCTGGCCCGCGGGGATGCCGAGCATCGTCTGGTCGATCAGGCTCTGCGCCTGCGTCCACTGGTTCGCGAACACCAGCCGCCTGATCTCGGCCAGGGCGGCCGCGCCGCGGGTGTTGGTGTAGTCGTGCGGACCACCCGCCCACACCGTGTCCTCGTTGAGCTGCAACCGTTCCACGTCGGCGTTGCCGAAGACCATCGCGCCCATGCGGCCGTTGCCGACCGGCAGCGCGCGCAGCCACTCCGAGCCGGCCGGCCGGTCGTACCACAGCGCGAGGTCGTCGACCGCGCGCACCTCCGGCGGCGCGGCCGAGCCGGCGCGGGCCTGCGCGGTCCACCCGCCGGACACCAGCAGGGCTCCGGCGCCCGCCGCGCCGTACTTCATCACTTGCCTTCGGGGCAGCTCCGACATGTGCTCGGCCTCCAAGCGGACGGTGATCGGTGCGGGGCAGGGCGGGACGTGTGTCCTCTGTGGAGCGTCGTGCGGCGGGCCGCGACGTCCAGGGCTCAACCGGACCTCCGGGCAAGGTAGCCAGTGGCTCACCTCGACGTCAACGCTCAAGGAAGGCGCTTTGTTAGCGATAACAAGGCTTTCCTTTGATTGACCACGTCGAATCGCCGTTCGACGGATAGTCGGATTAGGCCGCACGGTGTAACGAGGCGTTTTCGCCGATCCGACGTGTGGCCGCAGTCGTTGCCCTTCTCGTTAGCGCTAACAGTTGCGTTAGCTGATTTTTAGCACCTACGGTCCCGTCCGGACCGGCCCGAATCCACGCTTCCCGATCCGCCCGGAGTACCCATGGTTCGACGGCGAACTGTCCTCTTCGTGCCCGCGTCCCCGCTCGGCGTCCGCCGTCGAGCGGCAGCCGCGTAGGAGGAGCACGGTGCGTGCGGACGGACAGCTAGGCGTCCCGGTCGGTGATCAGCCTCGCCAGGTCGGCGAGTTCCGCCGCGGGCCGCGGCGCGACCGGGTCCAGGTGCCGCACGGCCCGCGCCAGCAGGCGGTCGGCCTCGGCGCGGCTCCACGCGCGGCCACCGGCCTCCTCCACCAGCTCGGCGAGCCGCGCCACGTCGACCGCGCCGCCCTCCCGGTAGCGCTCGGCCAGCTCGCGCCCGGCCGGCGTGCCGGATTCGAGCGCCGCCACCACGGGGAGGGACTTCTTGAGGCTGCGCAGGTCGGACCGGGCGGGCTTGCCGGTGGTCGCGGGGTCGCCCCAGATGCCGAGCAGGTCGTCCACGTGCTGGTAGGCGACGCCGAGCAGGTGGCCGAACGACCGCAGCGACGCCACCACCGGCGGCGCGGCGTCGGCGAAGTGGGCGCCCAACGCGCACGCCGCCGCCAGCAGGGGCGAGGTCTTGCGCTCCACCATCGCGACGCACTCGGCCAACCGGACGTCGTCGCGCCGCTCGAACGCCAGGTCGGCGTGCTCCCCGTCCACGAGGTCGAGCACCGCCGCGGTGAGCACGCGGGTCGAGGCCGGGTGGGACGACGCGGCCAGCACGTCGGCCGCCAGCGCCAGCAACGCGTCACCGGCGAGGATCGCCGCGTCCGCGCCGAACACCGCCCACGCCGTGGGCCGGTGGCGACGGGTGGGGTCGCGGTCGAGCACGTCGTCGTGCAGCAGGGTGAAGTTGTGGGCCAGCTCCACCGCCACGGCCGCCGCGACGGCGGACTCCGCCGACCCGCCCGCCGCCTCGGCGGACAGCAGCGCGAGCGCCGGGCGGACCGCCTTGCCCGCCCAACCGCCGCTCGGCGTGCCGTGCTCGTCCCACCAGCCCAGGTGGTAGCCCGCGACGTGCCGCATCGAGGCGGGGAGCCGGTCGACCGCCGACCGCAGCGCCGGCCCCACCAGGTCACGGCTCCAGGCCAGCACGGAGGCGGCCGGTCGTGGTTGCGCGCTCGTCATGGTCTGCTCCCGGTGCGGGCGGAGGGCGAGGGGGATCCACAGTGGAGGGTGGCGGGGCGCGCCGCCTCGCGGGCGCCGTCCGCGACAACAGTGAACCACACGCGTCGATGTGGTCCGGGAGACGAAGTGGACGGAGGCCCGCGGGTGAAAGTGCGGTTGGAGGCCATCACCAAGAGCTTCCTCGGTGTCGCCGTGCTGCGGGACGTGGACCTCGAACTGCGGGCCGGCGAGGTGCACGCGCTGGTCGGCGAGAACGGCGCCGGGAAGTCGACGCTGCTGAAGGTGCTGGCCGGGGCGCACCGGCCGGACTCCGGCCGGATCCTGCTGCCGCGCGGCGAGGTGTCGTTCACCGGCCCGCGCGACGCGCAGGCGGCCGGGATCGCGATCATCCACCAGGAGTTCAACCTCCTGGAGCACCGGTCGGTCGCCGAGAACGTCTTCCTCGGCCGCGAGCCCGTGCGCCGGGGTCGCGTCGACCGCCGGGCCATGGAGGACGAGACGCGCCGGCTGCTGGACTGGCTGGGCGTGGGGAGCATCGACCCGGCGGACACCGTGGCGCGCCTCTCGGTCGCGCAGCGGCAGGCGGTGGAGATCGTCAAGGCGCTGTCCGCCGACGCCGAGGTGCTCGCCATGGACGAGCCCACCGCCGCGCTGGCCGACCACGAGGTCGAGCTGCTGTACCGGCTGGTGGCGCGGTTGCGCGAGCGCGGGATGGCGATCCTCTACGTCTCCCACCGGATGCGCGAGGTGTTCGACCTGAGCCAGCTGATCACCGTGCTGAAGGACGGCGCGCTCGTGGCCACCTCGGCGACCGCGGACATCACCCCGGACCGGCTCGTGCGGCTGATGGTCGGCCGCCCGCTCGAAACCCTGTACCCCGGGCGCGGCGGCGACGTCGGCGACGTGCGGTTGGCGCTGCGCGCGGCGGGCAACGGCCGGGTGCGCGACCTGAGCTTCGAGGTCCGCGCCGGGGAGGTCGTCGGCGTGGCCGGGTTGCAGGGCTCCGGCCGGTCCGCGATGGCGCGGGCGATCTGGGGCGTGGAGCCGTTCACCACCGGGGTCCTGGAGGTGGACGGCGTGCCGACGCGCGTGGACGGGCCGCGGGCCGCGGTGCGCGCCGGCCTCGGCTACGTCACCGAGGACCGCAAGGGCGAGGGCTTGGCGCTGCGGCAGTCCGTCCGCGACAACGCCCTGCTGGTGCGGCGGGCCGCGCTGCGGGGGTCGGGGGCCCGCCGCACGGCCGACCTCGCCGACCTGCTCGCGTCCGTGGCGGTCACCGCGCGCGGGCCGCACCAGGAGGTGCGGTACCTGTCGGGCGGCAACCAGCAGAAGGTCGTGCTCGCCAAGTGGCTCGCGGTGGGGCCGCGGGTGCTGGTGGTGGACGAGCCGACGCGCGGCGTGGACGTGGGCGCGAAGCAGACCGTGCACCGCCTGCTGCGCGACCTCGCGCGGGCGGGCATGGCGATCCTGATGATCTCCTCGGAGCTGCCCGAGCTGATCGGCATGAGCGACCGCATCCTGGTGATGCGCGAGGGCGCCGTGGCGGGGGAGCTGCCGGCCGGCGCCTCCGAGGAGGCCGTGATGGCGCTGGCGACTGGCCACGGGATCGGTGACGTCGCGTGAGCGTGGCGCCGGAGCGGACCAGGTCCGGGCGGGACGGGGGCGCGGTGCGGGCGCGCGGGCGTGCGCTGACCCCGACCGCGACCGTCTACCTCGCGCTGGTCGCGCTGCTCGTCGTCGGCAGCGTCCTGGTGGCGTTGCGCGGCGGGGTGCTGCTCGACCAGGGCGGCATCCTCAACATCCTCACCCGCGCCACCGCGCTGGGGCTGGTCGCGATCGGGCAGACGGTGGTCGTGGTCACCGGGTCGCTCGACCTGTCGGTGGCGTACCTGGTCGGGCTGTGCTCGCTGCTGGCGGCCGAGACCATGGCGGGCCGGGACGGGATGATCGTGCCCGGCGTGCTGCTGGCGCTGGCCGTCGCGGCCGTCGTCGGGCTCGTCAACGGTCTCGTGATCACGGTCCTCAAGGCCAACGCGTTCATCGCCACGCTCGGCGTGGCGCTGGTCCTGCGCGGCTACCTGGAGCACGGCTACACCGGTCCCGCGGGCAGCGTGCCGCGGTCGTTCCAGCACCTCGGGTACGGCCGGATCGGCCCGGTCTCGGTGGCGGCGCTGCTGGTGCTGCTCGTCGCCGCGGGCACGTGGTGGTACCTGCGGCGCACCCGCGGCGGCTACCACATGTACGCGGTCGGCGGGGACGTGGACGTCGCCCGGCTGTCCGGGGTGCGCACCGGCCGCACGGTCGTCACCGCGCACGTGCTGTGCTCCCTCGCGGCGGGCCTCGCGGGCGTGTTCCTGGCCGCCCGGCTCGGGTCGGGCGCGCCGTACGTCGGCACGGACGCCGGGTACGACCTGGAGTCCATCGCGGCCGTGGTGCTCGGCGGGACGGCCCTGGCCGGCGGCCGCGGCGGTGTCGTCGGCACGCTCGGCGGCGTCCTCATCCTCGCCACGCTCGACACGGTCTTCGACGACCTCGCGGTCGACCCGTTCTTCAAGGACGTGGTGCGCGGCGTCGTGCTCATCGTCGCGGTGGCGCTGTACGCCCGCCGCCACCTGTCCCGGAGGTCCACGTGACGTGGCGACCCCGCCTGGCCGACGGGACCGCCCCGGTGCTCGTGGTGCTGGCGGTCCTGCTGGTGGCGCTCGCGGTCACCGGGCCCGCCTACGCCGAACCGGCGGGCTACCTGGCGCTGCTCAAGCGCGCCGCGCCCCTGGTGCTCCTGGCGATCGGGCAGTACTTCGTGATCGCCTCCGGCGGCTTCGACCTGTCCGTGGGGTCGCTGGTGACCGCCGAGGTGGTGATCGCCGCCCGGCTGGTCGAGGGCGACGACGCCAACACGGCCTGGGTGATCGCCCTGCTGCTCTGCTTCGGCGTGCTCGTGGGCCTGGTCAACGGCCTGATCACGACGAAGCTGCTGGTGCCGTCGTTCATCGTGACGCTCGGGATGCTGCTCGTGCTGGACGGCGCGGTGTTCCTGTGGACCGGTGGCGCGCCGCGCGGCGCGTTGTCGCCGTCGTTCCGGGTGTTCGGCCGGGGCGGGTTCGACGTGCCGGTGCTGGGCCAGGTGCCGTGGTCGGTGCTCGTCCTGCTGGCGGCGCTGGTCGGCGCGGCGCTGTTCATGCGCGGCGGCACCGGCCGCACGCTGCTGGCGGTGGGCGACAACGACACGGCCGTCCGGCTCGCCGGCGGTCGGGTGGACCTGCTGAGAGTCGTCGCGTTCGTGCTGTCCGGCCTGCTGGCGGCCGTCGCCGCCATCCTGCTCGCCGGGTTCGCCGGCGTCTCCGCCCAGGTCGGTACCGGCCTGGAGTTCCGGGCGATCACGGCCGTCGTGCTCGGCGGGGTGGTGCTCGGCGGCGGTCGCGGCTCGGTCGTCGCGGCGGCCGCGGGCGCGCTCACGCTGGAAGCCCTGTTCTCGCTGTTGAACCTGCTCGGCGTCTCGGGCGCGCTCGAGACCGCGGTGCAGGGGTTGATCATCATCGCGGCGGTCGCCTACGCCGCGCGGGGCGGCGGGTCACGACGAGTGCTGCGGCCTCGCCGGTCCGACCCGGTCACGCCCTGAACGCCGCCGAAGAACCGAGGAGCACCATCATGGACAGGAAGTGGTTGGCCGCCGCACTCGCGGCCGCGCTGGTGACGGCGGGTTGCGCGAGCGACCTGCCCGCCGCGGGGCCGGGTGCCACGACGACCTCCGACCAGGCCGCGGACCGGTCCGAGTTCTTCGACCGGGCCGAGTACGAGCGCCAGTTGCGGTTCCGCACCACCACACCGGTCGGTCTCCCGGGCGGCGGCTCGGAGCCGTGGGAGCAGGCGCTCGACCCGAAGCTGGTCGACACGGCCGCGTTCGCCAAGCCCGGCGGGGGCCACCACCTGTGCTTCTCCAACGCCTCGGTCGACAACCCGTGGCGGCAGGTCGGGTTCAAGACCATGCGGGAGGAGGTGAAGCTGCACCCCGAGATCGCCGAGTTCACCGTGCTGGACGCGGAGGCCAAGGACGACAAGCAGATCAGCGACATCCAGTCGCTGACGGGTCGCGGGTGCAGCGCGCTGATCGTCTCGCCGAACACCACCGCCACCCTCACCCCCGCCGTCGAGGCGGCGTGCCGGACGGGCGTGCCGGTGATCGTGTTCGACCGCGGCGTCGACTCCGACTGCCCGGTCACGTTCATCCACCCGATCGGCGGGTTCGCGTTCGGCGCGGACGGCGCGGAGTTCCTGAAGCAGCGGGTGAAGCCGGGCGGCAAGGTCCTGGCGCTGCGCATCCTGCCCGGCGTGGACGTGCTGGAGCAGCGGTGGGCCGCGGCGAACGAGATCTTCACGGGCAGCGGGCTCGACATCGTCGGCGTCGAGTTCACCGACGGTGACGCGGCCAAGACCAAGACCATCGTCGGGGACTACCTCCAGCGCGAGGGGCAGATCGACGGCGTGTGGATGGACGCCGGCGCGACCGCCGTGGCCGCGGTCGAGGCGTTCCAGGACGCGGGCGTGCCGATCCCGGCGTTCGTCGGCGAGGACCAGCAGGACTTCCTGCGGCTGTGGGCCGCCGAGGGGATGACCGCCGTCGCCCCGACCTACCCGACCTACCAGTGGCGCACGCCGATCATCGCCGCGCTGCGGATCCTCAAGGGCGAGCAGGTGCCCGAGGAGTGGGTGCTGCCGCAGCCGAAGGTGACCCAGGACGACGTCGCGGACTTCATCGACCAGGACATGCCGCCGCTGCACTACGCCATGTGCGGGTGCGAGGGCATGCCGGGCTACCCCGGTCCCTGGAAGTAGTCGGCACCCGAGATCGGAGGAGGAGCCATGGCGGGATCCGTGGGACTTTGGCTGGTCGGCGCGCGCGGCTCCGTCGCGACGACCGCGGTGAGCGGGCTGCTCGCCCTGCGCGCGGGGCTGACCCCGGCGACCGGGTGCGTGACCGAGCGGCCCGAGCTGGCCGGCGTGCCGCTGCCCGGCTGGTCGGACCTGGTCGTCGGCGGGCACGACGTCGCGCACACCCCGCTGGAGAAGCGGGCCGAGCTGCTGGCCCAGGGCGGCGTGCTGCCGCACCACCTGCTGGACGGCGTCCGACCCGGCCTGCGCGAGGTCGACGGCGAGATCCGCACGGCCCGCTTCGACGGCACGCAGGCCGACGTCGCCGAACGCCTGGCCGCGGACATCACCGCGTTCCGGGACCGGCACCGGCTCGCCCGGGTCGTCGTGGTCGACGTGTCGTCCACCGAACCGCCCGTGCCGGCCGAGCCCGAGCACGCCGACCTGGCCGCGCTGCGGCGGGCGCTGGCGGACCCGCGGCGCGCCGTGCTGCCGCCGAGTTCGCTGGCCGCCTACGCGGCGCTCACCGCGGGCTGCTCCTACGTGGCGTTCACGCCCTCGACCGGGATCGCCCTGCCCGCGCTGGACGAGCTGGCCCGGCGGGAAGGGCTGCCCTACGCCGGGCGGGACGGCAAGACCGGCGAGACCCTGCTGCGCACCGCGCTCGCGCCGATGTTCACCGCGCGTGCCCTGCGCGTGCGGTCGTGGGCGGGCACCAACCTGCTCGGCGGCGGTGACGGCGCGACCCTGGAGGACCCGGCGCACGCCGACAGCAAGCTGCGGACCAAGGCGAGCGGCCTGGCGGCGCTGCTCGGCGGCGAGGTCACCGCGCCCCTGCACATCGACAACGTGCCCGACCTCGGCGAGACGAAGACCGCGTGGGACCACGTGTCGTTCGAGGGGTTCCTCGGGGCGCGGATGTCGTTGCAGTTCACCTGGACCGGGTTGGACTCGGCGCTGGCCGCGCCGCTGGTGCTCGACCTGACCCGGCTCGTGGCCGCGGCGCACGCGGCGGGGGAGTCCGGCGCGTTGGGCGCGTTGGCGTTCTTCTTCAAGGACCCCCTCGGTTCCGACGAGCACCGCCTCGCCGAGCAGACCCGCGCGCTGCACGAGTGGGCGAGGGGACTGGGATGAGGGCGTACCTGGAGCTGGTGCGGGCGCCGGCCGCGCTCACCGCGCTCGGCGACACCCTCGTCGGCTCCCCGACCCCGCTGCGGGGCAGGCGGCTGCTGCTGCCCCTGGCCTCGGCCGCGCTGTACTGGGCGGGGATGGCGCTCAACGACTGGGCCGACCGCGACCTGGACGCGGTCGAGCGGCCGGAGCGACCCATCCCGTCCGGGCGGGTCGCCCCCGAGGTCGCCCTGGCCACCGCCGTCGGCCTCACCGGTGTCGGCATCGGGCTCGCCGCGGCGGCCGGGCGCGACGCGGTCCCCCTCACGGCGGCGGTGTGGGCCTACGACGCGGTCCTGAAGGACACGCCCGCCGGTCCGCTCGCGATGGCCGCGTGCCGCGGGCTCGACGTGCTGCTGGGCGGCCGCGCCCCGCTGCCCGCCGCGCTGGTGGCGCTGCACACGCTCGGCGTGACCGTGCTGTCGCGCGGCGAGGTGCACGGCACGTCGCCCGCCGTGGCCGGGGCCGTCGCGGCCGGCACGGCCCTGACCGCCGTGTCCGCGGCGGTCGCCTCCGGCGGCCGGCGCACCGGCGTCGCCGCCGCGGTGGCCTACGCCGCCTCGGTCGGACGTGCGCAGTGGGCGGTGGTGCGGGACCCGTCGGCGACGACCGTGCGCGCGGCGACCAGGGCGGGCATCCACGGCGTGGTGCTGCTCCAGGCCGCGCTCGCCCGGCACGGCGCGGCGATCGCGCTGGTCCTGCCGCTGGTCCGGGCGCTCGGCCGGAAGGTGGGCCCGACATGACCTTCCACCTCGGGTACGGCACCAACGGGTTCGCCAACCACCGCCTGGACGACGCGCTGTCGATCATCGCCGACCTCGGCTACACGGCGGTCGCCCTCACGCTCGACCACCACCACCTCGACCCGTTCGCCGACGACATCGGGCCGCGCACCGACCGGCTCGCGGCCCGCCTGGCGCAGCTGGGCCTGCGGGTCGTCGTGGAGACCGGGGCGCGCTACCTGCTCGACCCGTGGCACAAGCACCACCCCACGCTGGTGAGCGGCGACCAGGAGGTCCGGGTCGACTTCCTGCTGCGGGCCAAGCGGATCGCCGCCGACCTGGGCGCGGACTGCGTCTCGTTCTGGTCCGGCATCGGCTCCCCGGATGCCTGGGAGCACCTGAAGTCGGGCGTCGACGCCGTGCTGACCGGCGGGCCCGCCGTGCCGATCGCGCTGGAGCCCGAGCCGGGCATGGTGGTGGAGCGCCTGGACCAGGCCCTGCGGCTGCGGGCGGAACTGGGAGACCCGGACCTGCTCGGCATCACGCTCGACGTGGGGCACTGCGTGGCGGTGGAACCGCAGGACGCGGCGGCGTGTGTGCGCCGGGCGGGCGACCTGCTGCTGAACGTGCAGTTGGACGACATGGTGCCGGGCGTGCACGAGCACCTGGAGTTCGGCGAGGGCCTGCTCGACCTGCCCGGCACGCTCGCGGCGCTGACCGACATCGGCTACCGGGGTGTCGCCGGGGTGGAGCTGCCCCGGCACAACCACGTCGCGCCCGTGGTGGCCAGGCGGGCGTTCGAGGCGCTGCGGGCGGCGAGCTGGCTGGCCGGGGCCGAGCGGTCCGTGCGCGCCGACCCCGCGTCCATCCGGTCCCTGTTCCCGGCCGCGGGCCGGGCCGTCCGGGACCGGGTGGCGGATGCCCGCGTGCGGCTGCTCGTGACCTACGCCGACGCCGCCCCCGACGTGGCGGAAGGGCTCACCGCGCTCTACCGGCACGGCACCTCGGCCGAACGCCTCGGCGTGCTCCGCGGGCTCGCCGAGATCGGCGGCCGGGCGGCCGAGACCGGCGTCGAGCTGGTCAAGGACGCCCTGCGCGGCAACGAGACCGGCCTCGTCGCGGCGGCGCTCGGGCCGTTCGCCGCCGCGCACCTCGACCAGCACGCGTGGCGGCACGGCGTGCTGAAGTGCCTGTTCATGGGCGTGCCGCTGGACGTCGTCGCCGACCTCGACCGGCGCGCGGACGACGAACTGCGGCGGATGGTGTCCGCGTTCGCCGAGGAACGCCGCGCGGCCGGCCGCCAGGTGCCCGCGGACGCCCTCGCTCTGCTCGGGAAGGCGTCCTGATGCGCATCTTCGACCCGCACGTCCACATGACCTCGCGCACCACCGACGACTACGAGGCCATGCACCGGGCCGGCGTCCGCGCGCTCGTGGAACCCGCGTTCTGGCTGGGACAACCGCGCACCAACGTGGGGTCGTTCCTCGACTACTTCGACGGCCTGATCGGCTGGGAGCGGTTCCGCGCGGCCCAGTTCGGCATCGCCCACCACTGCGCCATCGCGTTGAACCCGAAGGAGGCCAACGACCGGCGCTGCGCCGGAGTGCTGGACCACCTCCCGCACTACCTCGCCAAGGACGGGGTGGTGGCGGTGGGTGAGGTGGGTTACGACTCGATGACGCCGGAGGAGGATGTGGCGTTCGCGCGGCAGTTGGAGT
>NZ_JBHYXZ010000196.1:0-14108 GCF_042752395.1 Actinosynnema sp. NPDC059335
GACCGCCGCGGTGGGCGGGGCGGGGCGGGGTCGCGGCGGGCCACCACCACCCCGCCCCCCCCGCCCAGCGCCCCGCGCCCGCCTACCACGCCGGACGCCCCCAGGGGCCGCCCGGCGGCCAGGGACTCCAGCACCGCGATGGGCATGCCCTCCCAGTCGCTGGTGAGCACGGTGACGTCGGCGGCGGCGAGCAGGTCGGGCACGTCGCAGCGGTTGCCGAGGAAGCGGACCCGGTCGGCGACGCCGAGGTCGGCGGCGCGGCGGCGCAGGTCGTCGCCGAGGCTGCCGTCGCCCGCGAGCCACAGCACGGCGTCGCGGTCGAGCTTCGCCCACGCCTCCAGCAGCACGTCGTGCCGCTTCTGCGGTTCGAGCCGGGCGGCGCACAGCGCGACCGGGACGTCGCGGCCGACGCCGTGCACCGCGCGGACCGCGTCGCGGTCCACCCGCGCGGGTTGCGGGAACACCGCGTTGGGGATGACCACCGGGTCGATCCCGGCGGCGCGCAGCCGGTCGGCGCCGGCGTCGGCGACCGCGACGACCGTGCGGGAGGTGCGCCGCAGGACGCGGGCCGCGCCGGCGTGGTCGGCCTCGGCGACGCCGTGGAACACGGTCAGCAGCGGCAGCCGGCGGGGCAGCACGGCGAGGCGCGCGACGAGGCTGGCCGACACGTTGTGGGCCAGCACGACCTGCGGCCGGAAGCGGCGGATCGCGGACCTGGTGGCCGCGGTCGCGCGCAGCACGCCGGTCGCCCGCCGCCGCGCCACGGGCACGGTGAACGTCGGCACGCCGAGCGCGCGCAACGCCTCGGCCCGGTGCCCGCCGGCGCTGGCCACGGCCGATTCCCAGCCGAACTCGGGGCCCGACCGGGCCATCCCGGCGACGAGCGCTTCGGCGCCGCCGGTCCCCATCTCACTGATCACGTGGAGCACACGCAACGTCGTTCGCTCTCCTCAGACGCAGGTCGGCCGCGGCGACGACCGCGACCAGCGACCACAACGGCAGGTAGTACTGCTGGGACAGGAAGGTGGAGGCGACCAGGACCGCGATCAGGGACGCCTGGACGGCGACGACCGGCAGCGGGTCGGCGGTGGTGCGGCGCACGCGTTCGCTGGTGACCGCGGTGAGCGCGAGGAGCGCGGCGAACAGGGCGAAGCCGGGCACGCCCAGCTCGGCGGCGACCTCCAGGTACATGTTGTGGGCCACGGGGGTCTGCTCGTCCACCTCGGCGTTGCCGGAGGCGGCGGGGTAGTCCTCGCGGAACCCGCCGGGTCCGACGCCGAGGCCGGGGTGGTCGGCCACCATGCGGGCGGCGGCCTGCCAGCGCAGCTCGCGGGTGTCCACGTTGGTGTCGGCGACGTGGGTCTTCTCGCGGACCGCGCGGTCCAGCGCCGGTCCGGCGACCAGGGCGGCGGCCACGCCGAGCACGGCCAGCGCCGCGACGCCGGCCGCGAGCGCCCGCAGCGGCAGCGCCCGTCGGGCGAGCAGCCAGGCGACGGCGGCGGTGAGCGCGAGCGCGCCGCCCCGGGAGAACGTCGCCGCGGCGCCCGCGACGAGGACGACGGCGGCGAGGGCGGGCAGGACGCGGCGGCGTGAGGCGACGAGCAGGGGCAGCGCGGCGACGAGGAAGTACGCCAGGTCGTTGGGGTCCTCCAGGGGGCCGGCGGCCCGCGTGCCGCCGTCGAGGACCAGGGTGGCGAGCGCGCCGAGCGCGGCCACGACGGCTCCGGCGACCGCCGAGGCGAGCATCGCGCGGATCGGCGCCTCGTGGGCGGCGACGTCGATCAGGACGACCGTGACGACCAGGAACGGCAGCCAGCGCACGGCGTACTCGGCGGTGAACGCGCCGCCCGCGTGCACGGCGGAGGACGCGAGCAGCACGACGGCCAGCGCGGCGAGGACCAGGTGCGCGGGGTGCGGTTCGGGGGCGCGGCGCTGCCGCACGCGCAGCGCGGCCCAGGCGAGGACGAGCAGGGCGGGCGGCAGCTTGGCCAGGTGGCCGTGCGCCTGCATGAGGTAGCCCTCCAGCGGTGCGGCGAACACCGTCGCGCACGCCAGGAACCGCACCGCCCGGGTGGTCATCCGCCGCACCGCGCCAGCAGTCCGGTGCCGTGCTCGCGCAGGCCCGCGTCGAGCCGGTCGACGTGCGCGCCGGTGCCGACCACGTCGAAGTGGTGGGCGCGCAGCGCGCCGAGCACCCAGCCGAGGAACTCGACCTTGCGCGCGCCGGGCACGGCCATGCCGGGGAAGAACTCGAGGCCGGGCGCCTCGGCGGCGCCGAGCACGTCGGTGGGGTGCAGCAGCAGCGACGGCTGCACGCGGCGGGCCCGGCACAGGCGCAGCGCGGCGGTGAAGTAGGCGCGGGCCAGGCGGGGCGAGACCTGGTGGAGCTGGAGCAGGTAGGAGCCGTGCACGGGGACGCGCAGCAGCGGCATGGTGGTGACCGGCAGTTCGACCAGGCCGGGGCCGACGCGCCAGCGGTAGGCCCGGTTGGGGGCGCGGACGCGGGAGAAGCCGCCGAACAGGTCGCGTTCGCCGCCGCCGGGCGCGGTGCGGTTGTGGTAGGCGCGGGCGAGCGGGCCGATCCAGGTGGGCAGGGTGCTGGCGTCGTAGCGGTAGCCGCGTTCGGCGAGCAGTTCGAGCAGGTCGCGGGTGACGCTGTAGCCGGGGCCGCGGAAGCCGGTGGGGCGGGGCGCGCCGGCCGCGACGATCGCGTCCTCGGTGCGGGCGAGTTCGGCTTCGAGCCGGTCGCGGGTGTAGCGGTGCAGCCAGGGTTCGTGGTGGTAGGAGTGGTTGGCGACCTCGTGGCCCGCGGCGGTGACGGCGGCGACGGCCTCGGCGCCGTCGTCGCGGTCGACGTCCGCGCCGACGACGAAGACGGTCGTGGTGAGGTCGTGCTCGCCGAAGACCTCCAGCAGGCGGGGCACGGCGGTGGGCAGGAAGCTGGGGCGGCGCTCCCACTCGGGGTCGCCGTGGGTCTTGAGGTAGGCCCAGAGGTTGTCGAGGTCGAGGGAGACGCTGGCGGTGCTCACCGGGCCGCCTCCGCGGAGGTGGTGGCCCGGGCGAAGCGGTCGGCGGAGCCGAGCAGGAGGACGCCCGCGACGACGAGGGCGACGCCGGCGGCCACCCACCACTCGCGGCCGGGGGTGATCCGGTCGCCGAGGGCGGCGATGCCGACGATCGAGGTGAGCACGACGGTGATGGCGTCCATGGTGGCGACGGTCGAGGTGGCGGAGCCGCGGCGCAGGGCGAGGGCCAGGTAGGACTGGCCGACGAGGGCGGCGGCGACCATCAGCCACGCCAGCGGGTACAGCGGGACGGTGGGCAGCGGCTCGTCGGCGAGGGTGCGGCTGGTCATGGCGACCACCGCGAACGCCAGGCCGGCCGCCGCCGCGGGCGGCACCGCGCCGCCGATCCGGCGCTGGACGAGCACGAGCGCGACCACGGGGAGTCCGAAGAGGACGATGCCGGCGCCCTGGGGCACGTCGTGCGCGGTGGAGGGGGTGGCGGCGGCGACGAGGAGCACGAGGCCGGTCGCCATCACGGCGAGGACCACGACCTCGACCACGCGGACCCGCCAGCCGAGCACGGCGAGGCCGAACAGGGTGGCCAGGCCGACGGCGCAGGAGGAGCCGGCCTGGACGAGGTAGAGCGGCAGCCGGGCGCGGGCCAGGAACGCGAGCGCGAAGCCGCCGACCTGGCCCGCGAACCCGAGCAGGTAGAGCCGGTCGCGGGCGAGCCGGGCGAGCAGCCCGAGCCCGCCGCCGCCCTCGGCGGCGCGTTGCGAGGCGACCGACTGGGCCACGATGCCCAGCGCGTACAGCACCGCGGACGCGGCGAGGTGGAGGTAACCAGTCACGCGACTCTTCCCCTGGAGGCACCCGGCGCGCGGCAGCGGTCGGTGTGATCCCGATATCGGAAGGGGAGCGTAGAACCCGACAGTGCTCGACCCGTTCGAGCGATATGCGATTACACGATCGAGCTACTTTGCCGACTACGCAACGGGTTTGTCGTGGGCGCTATGTCCTCGTTGGACCGATCCTCTGGCACCCGCGATCGGGTCACGGTTGCCGAACCGGCAACTTTCTTTGCCGGATCGCGGCGGGGCTCCGCACCATCGGGGCATGGAGACCGCAGAGGAGTTCTGGGAGACGTTCTACCGCGACCGCGACCAGGTGTGGACGGGCCGGCCCAACGAGCTGCTGGTGCGCCACGCCGCCCACCTGACCCCGGGGACCGCGCTGGACCTGGGCTGCGGCGAGGGCGGCGACGCGCTGTGGCTGGCCGGGCGGGGCTGGCTGGTGACCGCGGTCGACGTGTCGGCCACCGCGCTGGCCCGCGGCGCGGCCCGTGCGACGGAGGCCGGGCTCGCCGCCCGCGTGGACTGGCGGCGGCACGACCTGGGGCGCACGTTCCCGACCGGGGTGTTCGACCTGGTGTCGGCGCAGTTCCTGCACTCGTCGGTCGCGCCGCCGGGCGAGCGGGAGCGGATCCTGGCGCGGGCGGCCGAGGCGGTGGCGCCGGGCGGGGTGCTGCTGGTCGTCGGGCACGCCGGCTGGGCCTCGTGGCAGCGGGACGACCCGCCGGTGGAGTACGTGTTCCCGACCAACGCGGACGTGCTGGCGGCGCTGGACCTCGACCTCGGCCGGGGCTGGGCGGTGGAGGTCGACGAGTCGGTCGAGCGGGAGGTGACGGGCCCGGACGGCGAGCCGGGCACGCGCGAGGACCTGGTGCTGCGGCTGCGGCGGCGCGGTTAGAGGCGGGCGAGCAGGGAGGTGAGGGCGTGGCCCAGGGGCAGGTCCACGCGCGCGGTCGCGTGGGCGTCGCCCCGGGTCTCGCCCTGGTTGACGATGACGACGGGCTTGCCGGCGGCGGCCGCGCGGCGGACGAACCGCAGGCCCGACATGACGGTCAGGGAGGAGCCGAGGACGAGCAGGGCGTCGGCGTCGTCCACCATCCGGTGGCACCGCTCGACGCGGGGGCGGGGCACGTTCTCGCCGAAGAACACCACGTCGGGTTTGAGCACGCCGGCGCCGCAGTCGGCGCACCCGACGAGCCGGAAGGACCGCACCTGCCGCTCGGGCAGCTCCACGTCGCCGTCCGGGTTGACCGCGGCGGCGGTGGCCTCGAACGCGGGGTTGGCGGCGCGCAGCCGGCGGTCCAGGTCCTCGCGGGCGGTGCGGGCGCCGCAGCCCAGGCAGACCACGCGGTCCAGGCCGCCGTGCAGCTCGACCACGTCGGGGGTGCCGGCGGCCTGGTGCAGGCCGTCGACGTTCTGCGTGATGACGCCGGACAGGTGGCCGCGGGCGTGCAGCCGGGTGACCGCGTGGTGGCCCGCGTTGGGGGTGGCGCGGGCGATGGCGCGCCAGCCGACGTGGCTGCGGGCCCAGTAGCGGCGGCGGCCCTCGACGCTCGTGACGAACTCGTCGTAGGTCATGGGGGTGTGCCTGCGCAGGCTGCCGGCCGCGCCCCGGTAGTCCGGGATGCCCGACTCGGTGGACAGGCCCGCGCCGCTGAGCACCAGCACGCGTCCGGCGGCGACGACGCGCACGACCTCGTCCAGGCTCGTCGTGCGGGGCAGCGGCGCACCGGTCGGCGTCCAGCTCAGCGTCGGCCGTGTGCGCATGCCGTCCACTCTACGTGCGGTCGGGGGCGGGGCCGGTGGACTCGCGGACCACCGGTTCGGGCGGGCGGACGTCGACCGCCGCGTCGGCCGCCTCGCCGAGCGCGGCGAGCAGCGCGCGGGCCGCCGCGCGGCCGAGGCCGAGGAGGTCCTGGCGGACGGTGGTGAGCCGCGGGTGGACCGGTTCGCCGAGGGGCAGGTCGTCGTGGCCGACGACGTCGCCGGGCACGTCGATCGACGCCGAGCCGGCGGGCCGCGCCCATGCCGGCCGTGGAGCGGGTGCGGGTGGACGACCCGCGCGTGATGACGGGGCTGATGGAGCACGCGGACGGGGGGTGTTCGC
This sequence comes from Actinosynnema sp. NPDC059335, assembly GCF_042752395.1. Classification (NCBI taxonomy): domain Bacteria; kingdom Bacillati; phylum Actinomycetota; class Actinomycetes; order Pseudonocardiales; family Pseudonocardiaceae; genus Actinosynnema; species Actinosynnema sp. NPDC059335. Next base: position 5,964 of record NZ_JBHYXZ010000196.1, read on the forward strand.
GTGGTTCGTCAGCCGGCACGCGACGCCGGTGGTGGTCGAGCCGGTGGTGGACGGCACGCTGGTGGGGTTGGACGGCTCGCCGTGGGACGCGGTGGAGCCGGGCGCGTTCGGGGTGCGGGTCGGGGAGGTGTCGGTGTGAGGATCGCGGCGGCGGAGGTCGTGGTGACGTGCCCGGGGCGGAACTTCGTCACGCTCCGGATCACCACGGAGGACGGGATCACCGGGTTGGGCGACGCGACGCTCAACGGGCGTGAGCTGGCGGTGGAGGCGTACCTGCGGGAGCACGTCGTGCCGCTGCTGATCGGGCGGGACGCGTCCGCGATCGAGGACACCTGGCAGTACCTGTACCGGGGCGCGTACTGGCGGCGCGGGCCGGTGACGATGGCCGCGATCGCCGCGGTGGACACGGCGTTGTGGGACGTCAAGGCGCGGGCGGCGGGGATGCCGCTGTACCAGTTGCTCGGCGGGGCGTGCCGGGTCGGGGCGCTCGCGTACGGGCACGCGTCGGGGCGGGACCTGCCGGAGCTGTTCGACTCGATCCGGCTGCACCTGGAGCGCGGGTTCCGGGCGATCCGGGTGCAGACCGGGATCCCCGGCCTGGCCACGGTGTACGGGGTGGCGTCGTCGGCGGCCGGCGGCGGGGACCGGTACGACTACGAGCCGGCGCGGCCCACCGCGCTGCCCGTGGAGGAGAGCTGGGACACCCGCGCGTACCTGCGGCACGTGCCGTCGGTGTTCGAGGCGGTGCGGTCGGAGTTCGGCCCGTCGTTGCCGTTACTGCACGACGGGCACCACCGGATGACCCCGATCGAGGCGGCGCGGCTGGGCAAGGCGCTGGAGCCGTACGACCTGTTCTGGTTGGAGGACGCCACGCCCGGCGAGGACCAGGCGGCGTTGCGGCTGATCAGGCAGCACACCACCACGCCGTTGGCGATCGGGGAGGTGTTCAACTCGATCCACGACTACACGACGTTGCTGAGCGAGCGGCTGATCGACTACGTCCGTTCGGCGGTCACCCACACGGGCGGGGTGACGGGGTTGAAGAAGGTGCTGGACTTCGCCGCGGTGTACGGGGTCAGGTCGGGGATGCACGGGCCGACCGACATCTCCCCGGTCGGCATGGCCGCCGCGCTGCACCTGGACCTGGCCGTGCACAACTTCGGCATCCAGGAGTACATGCCGCACACGGCGGAGACGCTGGAGGTGTTCCGGACGTCGTACACGTTCGTGGACGGTCTGCTGCACCCGTCCGACTCGATCGGGTTGGGGGTGGAGCTGGACGTGGACGCGGCGGCGCGATTCCCCTACCGAGCCGCGTACCTGCCGGTGAACCGGCTGGCCGACGGCACCCTCCACGACTGGTGAGCGGGCCGTCCCGTCGGCCCGGCCGGTAGCACGATGGGGTGAACATGGCCCGGAGATGTACGGAAACACCGTTACCGCACCTCGGTTGAAAACCAGCGGAGCGCTCGACCACCCCCCGTCCGTCGGTAACGTCACGGCGACGGTCGGACGGGAGAGGACACGGATGAGCGCCAAGGCCAGTGACGGGGTTCCCCCGCCGGACGCGTCCCGCGAGGAGGTCGCCGCCTGGAACGCGGCCGTCCTGGAGGAGTACCGGGCCAACGGGGGCCGGGTCGGCGGGGTGATGGCCGGCATGGACCTCCGGCTACCGGCAGGTACCCGTTCTACGCGGACCACCAGCGCGGCGTGACCCGCACCATCCCGGTCGTCGCGCTGACCCGCCCCTTATCCACTCCGGCCCGCCCGGACGCGCGTCGGCCCGCCCCTGATCCACTGCGGCCCGTTCCGGCCCGCACCTGACCCCGCTCCGGCGCGCTCCGGTCGGCGGTCCTCGACCCCGGTCAGAGCCGGAACGCGGCGCGCACGATCGCGGCGTCGAACGGGCGGTTGCCGGACTGGACCGGCATGGTTCCCGGCGGGCGGGGGCCGACGACCGCCGAGGCTTCGGCAGGCAGCCCGGCCCAGTGGTCGGCCACCGCGACCTCCAGCGTGGTGCCGGGGTCCAGGTCGCAGGTGATCTCGCGCGGGGTCGTCCCGTACAGCTTCAGCACGCGGCCGGGCAGGGCGAGCGCTCCGGAGCGGCAGCCGCGCAGGCCGGGCTCGGCCACCGTCACCTGCGTCCGCCACGACCGAGCGGTCGGGGTGACTCGGAACGTCACCGTCCGGGCGGGGGCATCGGTCGAGGGCGGCGCGGTCGGGGTCACGGCGGTCGCGGTGGGCGCGGGGAGGTCCAGGTCGGGCGCGTCGGCGCGCATCAGCGGCTCGGGGAACGCCGGGTACTCCCCCGTCAACGTCACCCGTTCGGGGTTCGGTCCGAGCACCCGGGACGTCCACTCGTCGGGCGACGGGTCGGCGGACAGCCAGCTCGCCCGGCCGGTCGCGGTGTCGCGCAGGTAGATCAGCGAGTCGGGGCGCGGCTCGTCCGGCGTGAACCCGGCCCGGGCCGCGCCCACCGCGATCAGCGCCACCGCGACCGCCGTCACGCCGAGCGCGGGCCACCACGCGCCGGACGGGAGCAGCGGCAGCAGCAGCACCCCGGCCAGCGCCCCGAACACCACCGCCACCGCGCTCAACGGCATGCCGAGCGCGACCATCATCGTGCCGACCAGCGGCGGGTGGATCGCCGCCGCCACCAGCGGCGGGAGGAACGCGAGCCGGGTCGTCCACAGCGCGGGCAGGCCGAGCAGCAGCGTCCACTGGAACAGGAACCCCGCGCCCGGCACGGCCGCCGTCACGGCCACCAGCAGCACGGCCGTCACCACCAGCACCCCGGCGACCACCTCGGCGGGCCGCCACCGCCGCGCCACCCGGGCCGCCGCGAGCAGCACCGCCAACCCCACCAGCAAAAACCCGGCCACGAACCAGCCCCGCTCGTAGGGCTCCGACAACGCGAGGAACCCCAGGCCCGGTCGCACCGCGGCGACCAGCGCCCACACCGCGAACGACACCGCCCCCGCCACGACCACCGCGCCGACCGCGAGCCCGGCCACCGCGACCACGCCCCGCCACCGCACCCGCCCCCGCCGGGCGGCCCGCGCCAGCAGGGCCGCCAACGCCACCACCGTCACGGCGGCCAGCGCCACCGCGAGCCACGTCGGGTAGTGGACCAGCACGCGGGAGAACAGGTCGAAGTACACCGCGTCGCCGTCGCCGGCCCGCAGGTCCACGTCGCCCAACGCCCGCACCAGCCCGACCATCGTCTCGCCGTGGTGCTGGAGGCTGCCCCGGTCCAGCCGCGCGAGGTCGTCGAAAGGCGAGTGGTAGTCGCGCACGTGCTCGATGAACGCGCTGTCCAGCCCCCGCGCGCCCGCCTCCTGGAACACGGTGAAGTCGCTGTAGTTCGGCATCCGCCGGTACACCTCGTAGGCGAACGAGTTCGCGACGGGCCTGCTGCTCGCCCCGCCGAACGCCGACACGAACGGCGCGTTGTCGGCCCCGGTCTGGAACATCCACACCGGTCCCCCGCTGCCCCGCGCCTCCCAGTTCAGCACCGCGCCGACGCCGTCCACGCCGTGGCGCCGCACGTACGCGTGCGCGCCGAGCGTCCCGGCCTCCTCGCCGTCGGTGAACAGGAACACCACGTCGTTGCGCACGCCGTCGCCGTCGGTCAGGGCCCTCATCGTCTCCAGCATCGCGGCGACCGCCGCGCCGTCGTCGGCCGCGCCGGGTCCGGTCGGCACGGAGTCGTAGTGCGCGACCAGCAGCAACGCCCTGCCGCCGCTCACGGACGGGTCGGTGCCCGGCACGCGTGCGACGACGTTGTGCGCGGTGGCCAGCCGCACCACCCCGCGCCACGGCAGCACCACGTCGTCGGACTCCACCGCCACCTCCGCGCCGAGGTCGCGGGCGGTGTCGGCGATGTAGTCGCGGACGCGCGCGTTGTCCGCCGACCCGATCGGGTGGGGCCGCTGCGCGATCGCTTCGAGGTGCCGCTCGGCGCGTCCGGCGGCGAACTCGGCCGGCGGCGCGTCCGCCGCGGGCGCGGGCGGCCGGAACGCGAGCACGGCGAGCGCGCCCACCGCGGCGATCACCACGAGCAGCAGGACCGGCAGCCGACGCGCGCCCTCGATCATCCGCAGACCCTAAGCCGGCGGAAACCCGATCGACAGGGGCCGTTGCGCCACGCACGATGTGCGCCATGAACGCCTTGCCCGCCGAGTGCACCGTCCGGCCGCCGCGACCGGAGGACGCCGAGCCGATCCTCGGCCTGGTGCACGCCTACACCACGGCGGTGATCGGGTTCGCCGACTACACGCTCGAGGACATGTGCGACGAGCTGCGGCGACCCGGCGTCGACCTGGAGCGCGACGCGTGGCTGGTGCTCGACGCGGCGGGCGCGCCGGTCGGGTACGCGACCGCGAACGGCAAGAGCGGCAGCGACGAGGTGGACGTCGACGTGGTGTCGGCGGACCCGGCGGTCGCGGACTGGCTGTTCGAGCGGGTGCTCGCGCGGGCCCGGGAGATCGGGCGCGAGGGCGGGCACCGGGAGGTGACCGTCGACCAGGGCGTCTACCGGGACGACGCGGCGTTGCGGGCGCGGGTCGCGGCGCTGGGGTTCGAGGCGGCGACCACGTTCCACCGGATGCGGATCGACCACGTCGGCGACGTGCCGCCGCCCGCGCCGGTGGCCGGGTTGGCGTTGCGGCAGGCGGTGGATCCCGACGTGCGGCCGGTCGTGCACGAGGTGTGGAACGCGTCGTTCGCCGGGCACTTCGGGTTCGTGCCGAAGCCGTTCGGGCAGTGGCACGAGGAGTTGGAGCGCAAGTCGGTGTTCGACTGGTCCGGGTTGTGGCTGGCGGAGCTGGACGGGCGGCCGGCCGGGTTCCTGTCGTGCACCGACCAGTTCGCCGACGAGAACCGCGGGTACGTCGGCCACCTGGGCGTGCTGCCGCGGGCGCGGGGTCGCGGGGTGGCGAAACACCTGCTGGGGCACGCGTTCCACCGGGACGCGGCGGCCGGCCGGGTCGGCACGGTCCTGCACGTCGACTCGAACAACCCGACGCCCGCGCTGGGCCTGTACGAGTCGGTGGGCATGCGGCCGGTGCTGGTGATCGACGTGTGGCGGGCCCGGCTCGGCTGAGCCGGGCGGTCGCCGTCACGCCGGGTCGAGGCGGGCCTTGAGCAGGCAGAACTCGTTGCCCTCGGGGTCGGCCAGGACGTGCCACGGCTCGTCGCCCGTCTGGCCGACGTCGGCCGGGCGGGCCCCGAGCGCCAGCAGGCGTGCCAGTTCGGCCTCCTGGTCGCGGTCGGTGGCGTTGACGTCGAAGTGGAGCCGGGACTTGTTCCGCTCCGGCTCGTCGCGGCGGCTGAGGATGATCGTGGGCTGGAGGCCGCCGAACCCCTCGCGCGGCCCGATCTCCACCGACCCGTCGTCCTCGCGGTCGAGCACGACGAAGTCCAGGGCCTCGCACCAGAACCGCGCCAGCGCCTCGGGGTCGCGGCACCCGAGCACGAGTTCACTGATGCGACAGGCCACCGGAACCTCCCTCACCCCGGGCCGCGGCGGGGTGTCACGGGGGGACTCCCGGCGGCGGTGAACAGTGCGGCGACCGTATCAAAGGGGGTCGTCGGCACGCGGCCGGAATTCCCGGCCTAGGCGTTCTGCTGGTTGTCGATCGCCCACTGCCCGTTGACCTTGACCAGCGTGTAGAGGTGCCGTTCCGTCTGCGTGCCGCCGGACTTGAACGTGTACGACACGGTCGCCGTGACCTGTTCCGGGCCGATGGCGCGGACGTCGCTCACGGTCACCGCGCTCATCTGCGTCCACCAGGACTGGTAGCTGGCGAAGTTCGGCGCCCGCGCGGCCTTGAAGCGGTCGGTGAGGCGGGCGTAGGCGGGTTCGAGGTTGTTCGGCAGCAGGCCGTAGTAGTCGCTCAACGCCTGGTCGGGGCCGATTTCGGCGGGCGGCGGGGACGGGTCGGGGTTCGTCGGCTCCGCCGTCGTGGTGTCGGTGGCGGTGGTCGTGCCGGGCGGGGAGTCGGTGGTGGTTTGGGCCGGCGGCTCCTGGGCGGGCGGGTTCTGCGCGGCGGTGTCGGAGGCCGGCGGGGCGGAGGTGCCGGTGGTGGTGTCCGACCCGGCGGACGGCGAGCCGTCACCGCGGGTGAGCAGGTAGGCCACGGTGGCGATGGCGAGCAGGGCCACGACGGCGAGCGCGATCAGCGCCTTGCGGTCGCCTCGCTTCTCGTCCTCGCGTGCCGGCGTCGGGTCGGCGGGGGCGACCGGCGCGGGTGCGGGTCGGGATGGCGCGGGCTGCGATCGTGCGGGTTGCGACGTTGCGGGTTGGGATGCGGCGGACCGGGATTCGGCGGTCTGGGCGGGTGCTGCCTGGGATGCCGCGGTCTGCGCGGGTGCCGGGTGGGCCGGTGCGGGCTGGGGCCGGGCCGCGGCGGGCTCGTCGGCCGCGGGGTCGGGCGTCGGCGTGGGGTCGGGCTCGGGCACCGGTTCCAGCGGCGAGGCCAGGATCGCGGTCGGGGCCGGGGACGGCGGCGGGAGCGGGACCGGCGGGCCGTCGAACGACACGGTCCGCAGCATCTCCGCCGCTTCGGCCATGGTCGGCCGGGTCTCGGGGTTCGGGTCGAGCAGGCGCATCAGCACCGGTTCCAGCGGCCCGGCGTGGGTCGGCGGCGGGAACCGGCCTTCGGCGACCCGGTGCAGCAGGGCGATGGTGTTGCCGTCCACGCCGAACGGCGGCGTGCCCTCCAGCGCCGCGTAGAGGGTCGCGCCGAGCGCGAACACGTCCGCGGGGAACTCGCCCTTGCCGCCGCGCGCCACCTCGGGCGCGAGGTAGGCGGGCGTGCCGACGAGCATCCCGGACGCGGTGACGGTCGCCTCGTCGGCCGCGCGGGAGGTGCCGAAGTCGGTGACCTTGACCGTGCCGAACTCGGTGACCAGCACGTTGCCGGGCTTGACGTCGCGGTGCATGACGCCCGCCGCGTGCGCGGCGGCCAGGCCCGACGCGAGCTGCACGCCCAGCCGGACCACCTCGTCGGGCGGCAGGGTGCCGCGTTCGGACATCACCGCGGCCAGGCTGCGCGACGGCAGGTACTCCATGATCAGCCACGGGTGGCCGTCGTGCTCGACCACGTCGTAGAGCGCGATCACGTTCGGGTGGGTCAGGCGGGCGGCGATGCGGCCCTCGCGGACGGCGCGGTCGATCGACTCCTGGTCGAAGCCGGTGCGGGACAGCAGTTCCTTGACCGCGACGATGCGGCGCAGCCGCTGGTCCTCGGCGCGCCACACCACCCCCATCCCACCCGTGCCGATCCTCTCGGTCAGCCGATACCGGCCTGCGATAGTGCGGTCGTCCACCCGTGCTCCCAACGTCGCGCGCACGTCCGGCGACGGGGTTACCCGATCAGGTGACTCCTCGAACGTGCGTTTCAGTGGTAACACTTCTCGCGGTCGTTGTCCCTTCACCACGCGGGTGATCACGCGGGTTATGGGGCACGCCGCTTCGGTGTCGTCCACTGTGGACGGTCGTGGGCGGGGTCGGGACTTCGGCGGCCGGCGGCGCTAGGGTCGACGACCATGGAGTACCCGATCGCGCGTCGTCCGGGGTTCGACCCGCCGGCGGAGTTCGCGGCGTTGCGGGAGCGGGCCCCGGTGAGCCCGGTGTCGTTGCGGCACGGGCAGACCGCGCACCTGGTGACGCGGTACGCCGACGTGCGGGCCGTGCTGCGGGACCACGGCCGGTTCTCCTCGGACCCGGGCAGGCCGGGGTTCCCGCAGTTGCGGCCGGTCGTGGACCGGAAGGCCGCGCCGGGGAGCTTCCTGGTGACCGATCCGCCCGAGCACACCCGGTACCGGCGGATGCTGACCGGCGAGTTCACCGTGCGGCGGATGGCCGCGCTGCGGCCCGAGGTCGAGCGGATCACGCGGGAGCGGCTGGCCGCGATGCGCTCCGGGCCGCGCCCGGCCGACCTGGTGTCGGCGTTCGCGCTGCCCGTGCCGTCGGACGTGATCTGCCTGCTGCTCGGCGTGCCGGTGGCGGACCAGGACTTCTTCGCCACCCGCAGCCGCGCCCACCTGGACCGGTCGTTGCCGGCGGAGCGGGTGCGGGCGGCGTTGGACGAGCTGCACGGGTACCTCGCCGACCTGGTCCGGTCGCGGGGGGGGGGGGGG
>NZ_JBHYXZ010000197.1:0-2590 GCF_042752395.1 Actinosynnema sp. NPDC059335
GGCCCCAACCCGCGCGATATCCTCTCTTGTGGTGTGGGTGTTGTGCCCCCCGGCGCCGCGCCGGCCGTCCCCTCCCCGGGCCGCGCCCGGCGGTGGCGAACGGCCGTCCGGTCCCAAGCCCGGTGACACCCGTCCGGCGGGCCCCCGTCCGGGTGGCTCCGGCGGCGCTCCCGGCGGTCCCCGGCCCAACCCCGGCAACATGCCGCCGCGGCCGAACCCGGGCATGATGCCCGGTCGTCCCGCTCCCCGCCCCGGTGGCGGTGGCGGCGGCGGTCGTGGCCCCGGCGGTCCCGGTGGCGGCGGCGGTGGCCGCGGTCCCGGTGGCGGCGGTCGTCCCGGCGGCGGCGGTGGCGGTGGCTTCCGTCCCGGCGGCGGTGGCGGCGCCGGCGGCGGCTTCCGACCCGGTGGCGGCGGTGGCGGCGGCGGTGGCTTCCGCCCCGGCGGCGGTGGCGGCGGTGGCGGTGGCGCACCGGCCGGTGGCGGCGGCTTCCGCGGTCGTCCCGGTGGCGGCGGTCCCGGTGGTCGCGGCGGCGCCGCGGGCGCCTTCGGCCGTCCCGGTGGCCCGGCGCGTCGCGGTCGCAAGTCGAAGCGGCAGAAGCGCCAGGAGTACATGGACAACATGCAGGCGCCGTCGGTCGGCGGCGTCCGCCTGCCCAAGGGCAACGGCGAGACGATCCGCCTGCCCCGCGGCGCCTCGTTGACCGACTTCGCCGACAAGATCAACGCCAACCCGGCTTCGCTGGTGCAGGTGCTGTTCCACCTCGGCGAGATGGTCACCGCGACGCAGTCGGTGTCCGACGAGATCCTGGAGCTGCTCGGCTCCGAGATGAACTACGTCGTGCAGGTCGTGTCCCCCGAGGAGGAGGACCGCGAGCTGCTGGAGACGTTCGACATCACCTACGGCGACGACGCCGGTGGCGAGGAGGACCTGCAGGTCCGCCCGCCGGTCGTCACCGTCATGGGTCACGTCGACCACGGCAAGACGCGCCTGTTGGACACCATCCGCAAGGCGAAGGTGGCCGAGGGCGAGGCCGGCGGCATCACCCAGCACATCGGCGCCTACCAGGTCCGCACGGAGCTGGAGGGCAACGAGCGCCTGATCACCTTCATCGACACCCCGGGTCACGAGGCGTTCACCGCCATGCGCGCCCGTGGTGCGAACTCGACCGACATCGCGGTCATCGTGGTGGCGGCCGACGACGGCGTGATGCCGCAGACGGTGGAGGCGATCAACCACGCCCAGGCGGCGGGCGCGCCGATCGTGGTCGCGGTCAACAAGATCGACAAGGAGGGGGCCAACTCCGCCAAGATCCGCCAGCAGCTCACCGAGTACGGGCTGGTCGCCGAGGAGTACGGCGGCGACACGATGTTCGTGGACATCTCGGCGAAGCAGGGCATCAACATCGACGGCCTGCTGGAGGCGATCCTGCTGACCGCCGACGCCTCGCTGGACCTGCGCGCCAACCCGGAGATGGAGGCGCAGGGCGTCGCCATCGAGGCGCACCTCGACCGCGGTCGCGGTCCGGTGGCCACGGTGCTGGTGCAGCGCGGCACGCTGCGGGTGGGCGACTCGATCGTCGCCGGCGCCGCGTACGGGCGCGTCCGCCGCATGGTGGACGAGCACGGCGTGGACGTCACCGAGGCGTACCCGTCGCGTCCGGTGCAGGTCATCGGTCTGACGTCGGTGCCCGGCGCGGGTGACACGTTCCTCGTGGTCGAGGAGGACCGGGTGGCGCGGCAGATCGCCGAGCGCCGCCAGGCCCGCAACCGCAACGCCATGAACGCGGCGAAGCGCAAGCGCGTCAGCCTGGAGGACCTGGACGCCGCGCTGAAGGAGACCAGCGCCCTCACCTTGATCATCAAGGGCGACAACTCGGGTACCGTCGAGGCGCTCGAGGACGCGTTGATGAAGATCGAGGTCGGCGACGACGTCGAGCTGCGGGTCATCCACCGCGGCGTCGGTGGCATCACCGAGGGCGACATCAACCTCGCCGTCGCGGGTAGCGCCATCGTCCTGGGCTTCAACGTCCGGGCCGAGGGCAAGGCCACCGAACTCGCCAACCGCGAGGGCGTGGACGTCCGCTACTACACGGTGATCTACCAGGCGATCGACGAGATCGAGCAGGCCCTCAAGGGCATGCTCAAGCCGGAGTACGAAGAGGTCCAGCTGGGCCGTGCCGAGATCCGCGAGGTCTTCAAGTCCTCCAAGGTCGGCACGATCGCGGGTTGCCTCGTGGTGTCGGGCGAGATCCGCCGCAACGCGCGGGCCCGCCTGCTGCGCGACAACAACGTCGTGCAGGAGAACCTGCCGATCAGCTCGCTGCGCCGGTTCAAGGACGACGCGACCGAGGTCCGCGAGGGCTTCGAGTGCGGTCTGACGCTCGGCAACTACAGCGACCTGAAGGTCGGCGACATCATCGAGACGTTCGAGATGCGCGAGAAGCCGCGCGCCTGATCGTCGTCAACCAGGTGCGGGGGGGGCGCCCCGCGGGGGCCCCCCCCCCAAGGGACCCGGGGTGAAAAGCGGGGGGGTCGTTAAAAAAAAATAAGCGGGCCACAAGATTTTTGTGGGAGTTAGAGGGGGTGGGCC
>NZ_JBHYXZ010000197.1:2600-13900 GCF_042752395.1 Actinosynnema sp. NPDC059335
TGGTGTGGTGTGTTTGTTTCTCTTACCCCACCGCCGGGCCCCCCCCGCCGCGCTGGTAGTCCCCGCGCCGGGGGGGGGCCCCCCCCGCGGCCCCCCCCCCCCCCCACCTTCGGACCCGGTGGTCATCTGTGTTCGTGGGTGCCCTTGAGCTGGACGTGCTGCTCGGCGACGTCCACTCGTTGAAGCAGAAGCGGTCGGTGGTCAAGCCGGTCGTGGCCGAGCTGCGCCGCAGGTTCGAGGTGTCCGTCGCCGAGGCGGGCCACCTGGACCTGCACCGGCGCGCCCTGATCGGAGTGGCGGCCGTCGCCGCCGACGCCGAGCATGTGAGGGACGTCCTGACCGCGTGCGAGCGGCTGGTGGCCGGACGGCCCGAACTGGAACTTCTCTCCGCCCGCCACAGGTTGGTCGGGCCGGAGGACGACTAGCAGGCGTCGCCGCTGGAGGCGACGAATCGCAACGACAGGAGGGGAGCGCCGTGGCCGACCAGGCACGGGCTCGCAAGCTGGCCAAGCGGATCTCGCAGATCGTGGCTTCCGCGCTGGAGCACGAGGTCAAGGACCCCCGGCTGGCCCGCGTCACGATCACGGACACGAGGGTGACCGGCGACCTGCACGACGCGACGGTCTACTACACCGTGCTCGGCGAGCGGCTCGACTCCGAGCCGGACTTCGCGGGGGCCGCGGCGGCGCTGGAGAAGGCCAAGGGCGTGCTGCGCACCATGGTCGGCCAGCAGACCGGTGTCCGGTTCACGCCGACCCTGTCGTTCGTCACGGACACCGTGCCCGACGAGGCGCGCCGGATGGACGAGCTGCTGGCCAAGGCGCGGGAGCTGGACGCCGAGGTGGCGCGGATCGCGCACGGCGCGGAGCCCGCGGGCGAACCCGACCCGTACAAGCCCGCGCGCGACGCCGAGGACGCCGACTAGCGTTCTGGGCGTGCGCAACGACCCGAGCTTGAACGACCCCCGTTCCACCGAGGACCTGGACGCGGACCTCGCCGAGGCGGCCCGCGTCCTGTCCACCGCCACCGACGTCACGCTGCTGGCCCACGTGAACCCCGACGCGGACGCGTTGGGCAGCGCGTTGGCGCTGGGGTTGGCCCTGCACCGCCGCGGGGTGGCGGTCCGGGTGTCGTTCGGCGCGCCGGACGAGGTGCCGGAGACATTGCGGAGCCTGGACGTGGCGGGGCTGCTCGTGCCCGCGTCCGCCGTGCCCGCCGCGCCGCCCGTGCTGGTCGCGCTGGACACCGGCAGCGTCGGGCGGCTGGGGCCGTTGGCCGACCGGGTGTCCACCGCCGGTGTGGTGGTGGTGTTGGACCACCACGTGTCGAACCCCCGGTTCGGGCACGTGAACGTGGTCGACGACCGGGCCGAGGCGACCGCGATCGTGGTGCTGCGGCTGCTGGACGCGCTGGGCGTGGAGCTGGACGAGCCGGTGGCCCGGTGCGTGTACGCGGGTCTGGTGACGGACACGCGGTCGTTCCGGCACGCGTCGGCGACGACGCACCAGGTGGCGGCCCGGCTGCTCGCGGCCGGGGTGGACGCCGAGGCGGTGGCCCGGCCGCTGATGGACTCTCACCCGTTCGGGTATCTCGGGATGTTGGCGAAGGTGCTGGGCCGGGCGTGCCTGGAGCGGGAGGCCGCGGGCGGGCTGGGGTTCGTGCACGCCGTCGTGACGCTGGAGGACGCCTCCGGGCTGCGGCCCGAGGAGGTGGAGAGCGTGGTCGACCTGGTGCGCACCACGGCGGAGGCCGAGGTGGCGGCGGTGCTGAAGGAGCTGCGGCCGTCGTCGTGGTCGGTGTCGTTGCGCGCGGTGAGCGCGGTGGACGTGCGCGAGGTGGCGCAGCTGCTCGGCGGCGGTGGCCACCGGCTCGCCGCGGGCTTCACCGCGACGGGTCCGGCGGAGGAGGTCCTGGCGCGGCTGCGGGCCGCCCTGGAGACCGTGGCCGCGTCCTGAGCGTTGAATTCGGGTGTTCCGAACGTAGGACACTCGCGTTCTGGACGTAGGACTCGCGTGGTCCGGTGAGGGGTGTCGGTGGAGGAGCGGGTTCCGGCGCGGCGGGTGGTCGGGTTGGCCGCGCCCGCGTTGGTGGTGCTGGCGGCCGAGCCGCTGTACGTGCTGGTGGACACGGCGGTCGTCGGCCACCTGGGCGGGTTGCCGCTGGCCGGGCTGGCGCTGGGCGGCGTGCTGTTCACCCAGGTGGCCACGCAGCTCACGTTCCTCTCCTACGGCACCACGGCCCGCACGGCGCGGCTGTTCGGCGCGGGCCGCCGGTCCGAGGCGGTCGAGGAGGGCGTGCAGGCGACCTGGCTCGCGCTGGCCGTCGGCGCGCTGGTGATCGTGCTCGGGCAGGCGCTGGCCGGTCCCGCCGCACGGCTGCTGGCAGGCGGTGGCGAGGTCGCCGACAACGCGGTGTCGTGGCTGCGGATCGCGTTGTTCGGCGCGCCGTTCGTGCTCGTCACGATGGCGGGCAACGGCTGGATGCGCGGCGTGCAGGACACCCGCCGCCCGCTGCGGTACGTGCTGGTCGGCAACGGCATCTCGGCCGTGCTGTGCCCGCTGCTGGTGCACGGCGCGCACTGGGGGCTGGAGGGCTCGGCGGTCGCGAACGTGGTCGCGCAGGTGCTGTCGGCCGGGTTGTTCTTCCGGGCGCTGCGCTCGGAGCGGGTGGCCCTGCGGCCGGACCGCCACCGGATGCGGGCCCAGCTCGGCCTCGGCCGCGACCTGGTGCTGCGCAGCCTCGCCTTCCAGGCGTGCTTCCTGTCCGCCGCGTCGGTGGCCGCGCGCACGTCGGTCGGCGCGGTCGGCGCGCACCAGGTGGTGTTGCAGCTGTGGACGTTCCTCGCGCTCGTGCTGGACTCGTTGGCGATCGCCGCGCAGTCGATCGTGGGCGCGGCGCTGGGCGCGGAGCGGCGCGAGCAGGCACGCCGGTTCGCCTGGCAGGTCACCGGGTACGGGCTGTGGTTCGGCGTGCTGCTCGGGATCGTGTTCGCCGCGCTGTCCGGCCCGCTGCCCCTGGTGTTCACCAGCGACCGGGCGGTGCTGGACGAGGTGCCGCACGCGTGGTGGTTCTTCGTGGCGTTGCAGCCGATCGCGGGCGTGGTGTTCGCGCTGGACGGCGTGCTGCTCGGCGCGGGCGACGCCCGGTTCCTGCGGACCGCCACGCTGGTGTCGGCGGCGCTGGGCTTCCTGCCGCTGGTGTGGGCGTCCTACGCGTTCGGCTGGGGGTTGGCGGGCATCTGGAGCGGCCTGTCCGCGTTCATGGTGCTGCGGCTGGTGCTGGTGCTCGCGCGGACCCGGTCGGGCAAGTGGGCGCGGGTCGGCGCCGTGTGGTGAGGCGGTGACCAGGCGTGATGTGGCGAGGGGCACCCCGGGGAATCGTTAACACAAGGCAACTGTTTCTCGATACTGGGAGTGCCGCCGCAGAACGCCTAGGAGATCCGCCTTGCCGGTCGATCGTGCCACGAAGCAAGCGTGGCTGATCTGGTCAACCGCCGTCCTCGTCTACATCGCCGCCCTCTTCCACCGCACCTCCCTGGGTGTCGCCAGCCTGGAGGCGGGCGACCGCTTCTCCGTCGGCCCCGCCGGTCTCGGCACCTTCACCGTGCTCCAGATCGGCCTCTACGCGCTGATGCAGATCCCCACCGGCCTGCTGGTGGACCGCTTCGGCCCGCGCCGCGTGCTGATGGCCGCCGCCCTGCTCATGGGCCTCGGCCAGACCCTGTTCGCGCTGGCCGGCTCCTACCCGCTCGGCCTGACCGCCCGCGCCGTGCTCGGCGTCGGCGACGCGATGACGTGGGTGAGCGTGCTGCGGCTGGCCGCCGCGCACTTCCCGCCCCGCCGGTTCACGCTGGTGATGACCCTGTCCGCGGCGCTCGGCGGCGCGGGCAACCTGGTCGCGACCGTGCCGTTGACGCTGCTGCTCGACAACGCGGGCTGGACGGCGACGTTCCTGGTCGCGGGCCTGGCGACGGCGGCGTACTCGGCCGTGGTCGGGTGGCGGGTGCGCGAGGTGCCCGACGGCGTGCCGCAGCCGGAGGTGGAGCGGGTGCCGCTGCGCGCGGTCGGCGCGAAGGTGCGGCAGGCGTGGCGCGAGCCCAGCACCCGGCTCGGGTTCTGGGTGCACTTCACGTCCATGTCCACGCCCGCGCTGCTCGGCCTGCTGTGGGGCTTCCCGTACCTGGTCGAGGCGCAGGGCCTGTCCCGGCCGTCGGCGTCCGCGGTGCTGAGCACGCTGGTGCTGGTGGCGATCGTGACCGGGCCCGTGATGGGCACGGTGATCGGGAGCAGGCCGGCCTGGCGGATGCCGATCGTCGGCACCTACCTGGCCGCGGCCCTGCTGTGCTGGGCGGTGCTGCTGGGCTGGCCCGGCGGCGTGCTGCCGACGCCCCTGCTGTACGGGGTGTTCGCGGTGCTGGCGGTGGGCAACCCGGTGTCCGGCGTGGCGTTCGCGCTGGTGCGCGACTACAACCCGCTGCACCGGGTGAGCACGGCGACCGGCGTGGCCAACGTCGGCGGGTTCGGCGCGGTCACGTTCACCGCGCTCGTCGTCGGCGTGCTGCTGGACGTGGTCGAGCCCGTGGCGGCGGCCCCGCAGGCGTACCGGATCGCGTTCGTGGCGGTGGCCGCGGTGCTGCTGGTGGGCGTGTGGCGGACCGTCGTGTGGTGGCGCCGGGCGCGTGCCGCGGTGTTCGCCGCCGAGGACCGCGGCGAGACCGTGCCCGTGCAGTTGCGCCGCCGTCGTTGGGACGTGATCGGCGACCCGGCCGTCCGTGGAGCCGGCGAGCGGGATCTGGTCGAGGCTTAGGATCCTCGTCCGTGTCCGCATCTTCACGTCCTCCTGTCCAGCCCGGCCTCGTGGTGATCGACAAGCCCGACGGCATGACCTCCCACGACGTGGTGGCCAAGGTCCGCCGCATCCTCGGCACCCGCAAGGTCGGGCACGCGGGCACGCTCGACCCGATGGCGACCGGCGTCCTCGTGCTCGGCATCGAGCGGGCCACCAAGCTGCTCGGCCACCTGGCGCTGGACAGCAAGGCGTACCTGTCCACGATCCGGCTGGGCTCGTCCACCACGACCGACGACGCCGAGGGCGAGGTGCTGTCCACGACCGACGCGTCCGAAGTGGACGAGGACGCGATCCGGGCCGGGGTGGCGAAGCTGACCGGCGCGATCCAGCAGGTGCCCAGCGCGGTGAGCGCGGTGAAGGTCGACGGCAAGCGCGCGTACGCGCGGGTCCGCGCGGGCGAGGCCGTGGAGCTGCCCGCCCGACCGGTCACGGTGCACCGCTTCGACGTGCTGGCCGTCCGGCGTGAGGAGAACGCCACCGAACTCGACGTGATGGTGGAGTGCTCGTCCGGGACGTACGTGCGCGCGCTGGCCCGCGACCTCGGCGCGGACCTCGGCGTCGGCGGCCACCTGGCGGCCCTGCGCCGGACCCGCGTCGGGCCGTTCGACCTGCGCGTGGCCAAGACGCTGGAGCAGCTGGAGAGCGCGCCGGGCCTGTCCCTGGACCTCGACGCGGCCGTGTCCACGGCGTTCCCGCGCCGCGAGATCGCGCCCCGCGAGGCGGTGGCCCTGTCGCACGGCCGCCGCCTGGCCGCCGGCGGGCTGGCCGGCACCTACGGCGTGTTCGGCCCGGACGGCCACGTGGTCGCCCTGGCCAAGGACGAGGGCCCGATCGCCAAGCCGCTGGTGGTCCTCACCCCCGCCGGGTAGGGCTCCGGGGTCGCGAGCCCGTTGGCGGTTCTCACGGCCGCGGGGTAGGCCCTACCGTGGAGCCATGGCGAGATGGGTGTGGCCGGCCGTGGCCGGTGTGGTGACGTCGGCCACCGGGGTGGCGATCAGCCTGGCCGCCGACGCCGCGGGCAACCCGTGGGCGTGGGTGGCGGTCGCGTTGCTCGTCGTGCTGGGCGTGGTGGTCACGCTGCGCGTGCAGCCGACGACACCGCCCGCCGGCCCGGAGCCGCGGCCCGCCACGACGGTGCACAACAGCGTGTCCGGCTCGGTCACGGGCAGCGTGGTGCAGGCGGGCGACCTCGGCTCGGTGACGATCAACTCGCCGACCACGGTCAACCAGCACGCCGTCGCGCGCGAGGGCGGCACGGTGCACCAGGCCGGCCGCGACATCCGCCGCGACTGACCCGGCGGAGTCGAACGGCTGCGGTGCGGCCCGCCGGTGACGCGGGGCCGTCGCCGGGCCGGCCGTGTCGAAGGTCGCGGTGGCCCGGCGGTGGCGAGGGTCGCGGTGCCGGCGGAGGCGCGAGCGACCCCGCGGCGTGGCGGGCGCGGCGTGGCTCGGCCGGCTTCGGCGGTCGCCCTCGGGCCGTCCCCTAGGCTTGCCGGCGTGCAACGCTGGAGAGGGCTCGACGACCTGCCGGGCGGCTGGGGCCGATGCGTGGTGACCATCGGCGTGTTCGACGGGGTGCACCGCGGCCACCAGGCGCTGATCGCCCGCGCGGTCGGGCTGGCGGCCGAGCGGAACGTGCCGAGCGTCCTCATCACGTTCGACCCGCACCCGTCCGAAGTGGTCCGACCGGGCAGCCACCCGGCCCAGCTCACCAGCCTGCACCGCCGCGCCGAGCTGGTCGAGCGCCTGGGCGTGGACGTGTTCTGCGTGATCCCGTTCACCGCCGAGGTGGCGCGCACCCCGGCCGACGAGTTCGCGCACGAGGTGCTGGTCGAACGGCTGCACGTGGCGGCCGTGGTGGTGGGGGAGAACTTCACCTTCGGCCACAAGGCGGCGGGCAACGTCGAGTTGCTGCGCGCGCTGGGCAAGCGGTTCGGTTTCGTGACCGAGGGGGCGGACCTGGTGACCGACGACGGCGTGACGTACTCGTCCACCTACATCCGGGCGTGCATCGACGCGGGCGACGTGGCCGCCGCGGCCCAGGCGCTCGGCCGGCCGCACCGGCTGGAGGGCATCGTGGTGCGCGGCGACGGCCGCGGCAAGGAGCTGGGCTTCCCCACGGCCAACCTGTCGACCACGCGGTTCGCCGCCGTGCCCGCGGACGGCGTGTACGCGTGCTGGTTCGTGCACGGCTCGGGCCGCCGCCTCCGGGCCGCGGTGAGCGTGGGCACCAACCCGACGTTCTCCGGCCGGGAACGGCGGGTCGAGGCGTTCGTGCTCGACGTGGACGAGGACTTCTACGGCCAGCGGGTGGCGCTGGACTTCGTGGACCGGCTGCGGGACATGGAGAAGTTCGACAGCGTCGAGTCGCTGCTGGAGCAGATGCACCGCGACGTGGCCACGGCCCGTGAACTCCTGACGGATCCGGGTGACGCCTGACGGGTTGAACCAGGTGGGTGGAACCCGCCGTGCGACACCTCACGACCTGGCAAGATGCCTGACACGTCCGTCGGTCAGGGGAGAGGCGAAGGTGGAGGACCACAAGATCGTCCAACGCAACCTCGCGTTGCAGCGGGAGTGGTACGGGGAACCCCTGGGCGACCGGGTGCGTCGGCTCGTGGTCGCGTTCAACGTCTCCCAGGCCCAGCTCGCGGACGTGCTGGGCATCAGCGCCCCCATGCTGAGCCAGGTCATGAGCGGCCGCCGGGCCAAGATCGGCAACCCCTCCGTCCTCGCCCGGATGATCATGCTGGAGCGCAAGGTCCTCACCCCCGACGTGGCCTCCGGCTCGCCCGAGGCGTTGCAGCGCGCGCTGGAGGACGTCCGGCAGTCGAAGCCGACGGTGAGCCGCGACTCGCTGCCCGTGAACGGCGACGACGAGGCCGTGGTGTTCCCCTTCCTGCGCCGCCTGGCCGACCGCCGCGAGCTGTCGCAGGCCGCCGACGTGCTGGGCGAGGACTTCCCGGCCCTCGCCGAGCTGCTGCGCCGCGCGGGCAAGGGCCGCGACGGCTGACCGCCGTGAGCCTGTTCACCGCGCTCTTCCCGCCCGCCGACGTCGTCGCCGAGCTGCACGACGCCCTCCGCCCGGTCCGCGCGGCGCACCCCCGGCTGCGCTGGGTGGACCCGACCCGCTGGCACGTCACCGTCCGGTTCTTCGGCGAGGCCGAGCCCGCCGGCCAACTCGACGGCCTGGACCGGGTGACCGCGCCCGTGCTGCGGCTGCGCGGCAGCGGCACGTTCCGGCAGGTGCTGTGGATCGGGGTGGACGGCGCGCTGGACGAGCTGGGCGCGGCCGCGGGCGTGCCGGCGGACTGGCGGCCCCACCTCACGGTCGCCCGCGGCGCGGTGCTGCCGCACGTCGGGTTCACCGGTCGCGAGTGGACCGCCACCGAGGTGGCGCTGGTCCGCAGCCGCCCGGGGGAGGGCTACGCGGTGCTGGACCGGGTGCCCTTGACCACGCCAAACGCGTAACGCGCGGCCACAGCTGGTAACCTCGACAGTTGGGTCTGGCTGCGGTCCGTGGCGGCCAGCACCGACTACCCCGCCCAGGCGGGGCCCCACGGCACCCAACCAGCACGAGGAGTAGCGAGCACGTGGCACTGACCACCCAGGAAAAGAAGACCATCCTCGCCGAGTACGGCGTCCACGACACGGACACCGGTTCGGCCGAGGCCCAGGTCGCGCTGCTGAGCAAGCGCATCGCCGACCTGACCGAGCACCTGAAGAAGCACAAGCACGACCACCACTCGCGCCGTGGTCTGCTCCTGCTGGTCGGCCGGCGCCGCCGGCTGCTGAACTACCTGCAGAAGGTGGACATCCAGCGGTACCGCGCCCTGATCGGGCGCCTCGGCCTGCGCCGCTGAGACGTGCCGAGGGGGAGTGGCCACCGGGTCGCTCCCCCTCGGCGCAACACGGAAAACAAAGACGAGGGAAGCACGCGCGGAGCCCGGGACGACAGTTCGCCGGTCCTCGGTAGTGGCCCCCTGGTGGGTGGAAACCCAGGGGACTTCGATCGAAGACCGGCCTCGTCCGAACCGCGATCCCGCGCCGTGAGCGCGCTGTGACCCGCATGACGAGGAGAAGTACCCCTATGACGGACATCGAGGTCCACGAGACTTCAGCCGTGATCGACAACGGTCGGTTCGGCACGCGCACCATCCGCTTCGAGACCGGTCGCCTGGCCCGCCAGGCGGCGGGCTCGGTCGTCGCCTACCTGGACGACGAGACGATGCTGCTGTCGGCGACGACGGCGTCGAAGCACCCCAAGGAGCACTTCGACTTCTTCCCCCTCACGGTGGACGTCGAGGAGCGCATGTACGCCGCGGGCCGCATCCCCGGCTCGTTCTTCCGCCGCGAGGGTCGCCCGTCGACCGACGCGATCCTGACCTGCCGGCTGATCGACCGGCCGCTGCGCCCGTCCTTCGTGGACGGTCTGCGCAACGAGATCCAGGTCGTCATCACGGTGATGAGCCTGAACCCGGCCGACCTGTACGACGTCGTGGCGATCAACGCCGCGTCCGCGTCGACGCAGCTCGCCGGCCTGCCGTTCTCCGGCCCCATCGGCGGCGTCCGGGTGGCGCTGATCGAGGGCCAGTGGGTGGCGTTCCCGACCCACGAGCAGCTCGAGAAGGCCGTGTTCGACATGGTCGTCGCCGGTCGCGTGGTCGGTGACGACGTCGCGATCATGATGGTCGAGGCCGAGGCCACCGAGCACGTCACCGACCTGGTCGGCGAGGGCGCGCAGGCGCCCACCGAGGAGGTCGTGGCCGCCGGACTGGAGGCCGCCAAGCCGTTCATCCGGGTGCTGTGCGAGGCGCAGGCCCAGCTCGCGCAGGTCGCCGCCAAGGAGACCGCCGAGTTCCCGACGTACCCGGCCTACCAGCCCGACGCCTTCGAGGCCGTCGAGCAGGCCGCGGCGGGCGAACTGGCGCAGGCGCTGACCATCGCGGGCAAGCAGGAGCGCGAGAACCGCCTCGACGAGGTCAAGGCGTCGGTGCTGGAGAAGCTGGCCGAGCAGTTCGAGGGCCGCGAGAAGGAGGTCGGCGCGGCGTTCCGCTCGCTGACCAAGAAGCTCGTCCGCCAGCGCATCCTGCGCGACAAGGTGCGCATCGACGGCCGCGGCCTGACCGAGATCCGGTCGCTGTCGGCCGAGGTCGAGGTCATCCCGAGGGCGCACGGCTCGGCGCTGTTCGAGCGCGGCGAGACCCAGATCCTGGGTGTCACCACGCTGAACATGCTGCGCATGGAGCAGCAGATCGACTCGCTGTCCCCGGAGACGCACAAGCGCTACCTGCACCACTACAACTTCCCGCCGTTCTCCACCGGTGAGACGGGCCGCGTCGGCTCGCCGAAGCGCCGCGAGATCGGCCACGGCGCGCTGGCCGAGCGGGCGCTGGTGCCCGTGCTGCCCAAGCGCGACGAGTTCCCCTACGCGATCCGCCAGGTCTCCGAGGCGCTGGGCTCCAACGGCTCGACGTCCATGGGCTCGGTCTGCGCGTCCACCATGTCGCTGCTCAACGCCGGTGTGCCGCTGAAGGCGCCGGTCTCCGGCATCGCCATGGGCCTGGTGTCCGACGAGGTCGACGGCAAGACGGAGTACGTCGCGCTGACCGACATCCTCGGCGCCGAGGACGCGTTCGGCGACATGGACTTCAAGGTCGCCGGCACCAAGGAGTTCGTCACCGCGCTCCAGCTGGACACCAAGCTCGACGGCATCCCGTCGGACGTGCTCGCGGCGGCCCTGGGCCAGGCCCGGGACGCGCGCCTGACCATCCTGGAGGTCATGGCCGAGGCCATCGACCGCCCGGACGAGATGAGCCCGTTCGCGCCGCGCGTGACGTCGGTCAAGATCCCGACCGACAAGATCGGCGAGGTCATCGGCCCCAAGGGCAAGATGATCAACTCGATCACCGAGCAGACCGGCGCCGACATCTCCATCGAGGACGACGGCACGATCTACGTCGGCGCGGCGGACGGCCCGTCGGCCGAGGCCGCGATCGGCCTGATCAACGCGATCGCGAACCCGCAGCTGCCGAAGGTCGGCGAGCGCTTCCTGGGCACCGTGGTGAAGACCGCGGCGTTCGGCGCGTTCGTGTCCCTGCTCCCGGGCAAGGACGGCCTGATCCACATCTCCAAGCTGGGCAACGGCAAGCGCATCGGCAAGGTGGAGGACGTCGTCAAGGTCGGCGACAAGCTCCGCGTCGAGATCGCCGACATCGACCAGCGCGGCAAGATCAGCCTGGTCCTGGTCAACGAGGACGCGGACGCGGCGCCCGCCGCCGACAACCCCGCCCAGGACGCCGCTCCCGCCCCCGCCGTCGAGGCCGAGGCCCCGGCGCAGTGACGACGAGCGTCAACGGGACGGGGGGCGGGTGGACGGGGGGGCGCCGGCCGGCGCCGGGCCCCCCCCCGGCGCCACAGGCGTATACACCCCCCAACGGGTGGGTGTTTGC
>NZ_JBHYXZ010000198.1:0-5871 GCF_042752395.1 Actinosynnema sp. NPDC059335
CGGCAGGCCTGGCGGGACGCTTTCCCCGCCGGGCCTGCCGGCTTTGGCCAGCCCAGGGGTACCCGTAAGGGCCCCATGTCAAATCGAGCCGGACGCGCCCACCGACCCACCCTGAGCGTTGAACTCACGGTCCCTGAACGTAGGACTCTCGCGCTCTGAACGTAGGACTCTCGCGTTCTGGAGGTAGGACTCACGCGTTCTGAGTGTTGGACACGCGCGTTCTGGACGTAGGACACGCCGGTCAGTCCTGGTCGACGCCCAGGTAGAAGGCGATCAGGCGGAGCAGGTGTTCGGTGTCCACGGGCTTGGTCACGTAGTCCGTCGCCCCCGAGGCGAGCGACTTCTCCCGGTCCCCCTTCATCGCCTTCGCCGTCACCGCGATCACCGGCAGGTCCGCGTACCGCGACATCGCCCGGATCGCCGCCATGGTCGCGTTGCCGTCCAGCTCCGGCATCATGATGTCCATCAGCACCAGCGTCACGTCGTCGTACTGCTCCAACGCCCGCACCCCGGTGATCCCGTTGTCCGCGTAGATCACCTGCAACCCGTGCAGCTCCAGCACCGACGTCAACGCGAACACGTTGCGCAGGTCGTCGTCGACGATCAGCACCTTCTCGCCGTGGAACCGCATCGGCGCGGGCGGCAGGTCGGACGGCGGGACCAGCGACTGCTGCGACTCGTCGTCCTCGGCGGGCGTGAGCAGCTCGGGCACGGACTCCGGCTCGGTCACGGCCTGCGGCACCGGGCCCTGCTCGCCCAGCGGCAGGTACAGCGTGAACGTCGACCCGATGCCCGGCTCGGACCGCACGTCCAGCCGCCCGTCGAGCAGCGTCGCCAGCTCCCGGCTGATCGACAGGCCGAGGCCGGTGCCGCCGTACTTGCGCGACGTCGTGCCGTCCGCCTGCTGGAACGCCTCGAAGATCACCGACAGCTTGTCGGCCGGGATGCCGATGCCGGTGTCCTGCACGTCGAACGCGACCGAGCCGTCCACCGCCCGGATCCGCAGCTTGATCTCCCCGTCGTGGGTGAACTTCACCGCGTTGGACAGCAGGTTGCGCAGGATCTGCTGGAGCCGGTGCTCGTCGGTGTGCAGGGTGGACGGCACGTCCGGCGCCACGTCGACCTCGAACGCCAACCCCTTCTCCGCCGCCAGCGGCCGGGTCAGCGCCTCCACGTACGCGACGACGTCCGACACGTGCACCGGGTCGGTCTGCACCTGCATGTGCCCGGCCTCGACCTTGGTCAGGTCCAGGATGTCGTCGATGAGCTGCAGCAGGTCGGTGCCGGAGGAGTGGATCGTCTTCGCGAACTCGACCTGCTTGGGGTTGAGGTTGCCGTCCAGGTTGTCGGCCAGCAGCTTGGCGAGGATCAGCAGGCTGTTCAACGGCGTGCGCAGCTCGTGCGACATGTTCGCCATGAACTCCGACTTGTACTTCGACGCCGACGACAGCTGCCGCGCCCGCGCCTCCAGCTCCACCGACCCGGCGCGCAGCTCCTCGGTCAGCCGCTGCGACTCCACCAGCAGGCTGTCCGTCCGGGCGTTCGCCAGCATGGTGTTGAGGTTGACGCCGATGTTCTCCTTGAGCTGGTCCAGCAGGTCCAGGTGCACCTCGGTGAACTCGCCGAACGACCCCAGCTCGATCACGCCGAGCGTCTCGCCCTGGAACACGATCGGCAGGATCACCAGGTTCGCGGGCGGGGCCGACCCGAGCCCGGACCCGATCTCGATGTACCCCGGCGGCACCTCGGTGACCAGCACCGTCTTCTTCTCCACCGCGACCTGCCCGACCAGCGACTCGCCGCGCGCGAACCGGGTGGGGCGGTCGCCGCGCGGCGCGTACCCGTAGGACGCGGTCAGGTCCAGGGCGTTCGTCTCGGGGTCGACCAGGAAGAACGCGCCGTGCTGCGCGGACACCAGCGGCGTCAGCTCGCTGATCACCAGCGACGCCATGGCGTTGAGGTCGCGGTGGCCCTGCATCTGGCCGGAGAGCCGGGCCAGGTTCGTCTTCAGCCAGTCCTGCTCCTGGTTGGCGCGGGTGGACGCGCGCAGGTTGCCGATCATCCGGTTGATGTTGTCCTTGAGGTCGGCGACCTCGCCGGACGCGTCCACGGTGATCTGCCGGGTCAGGTCGCCCGCGGTCACCGCCGTGGCCACCACGGCGATCGCGCGCACCTGCCGGGTCAGGTTCCCGGCCAGCTCGTTCACGTTCTCGGTGAGCCGCTTCCAGGTGCCCGAGACGCCCTCCACCTCGGCCTGGCCGCCCAGCTTGCCCTCGGTGCCGACCTCGCGGGCGACGCGCGTGACCTCCTGGGCGAACGACGACAGCTGGTCGACCATCGTGTTGATCGTGGTCTTCAGCTCCAGGATCTCGCCCCGCGCGTCCACGTCGATCTTCTTGGACAGGTCGCCGAGCGCGACCGCGGTCGTCACCTGGGCGATGTTGCGCACCTGGGAGGTCAGGTTGTTCGCCATGAAGTTGACGTTCTCGGTGAGGTCCTTCCAGGTGCCCGCCACGTTCGGCACCCGCGCCTGGCCGCCCAGGATGCCCTCGGTGCCGACCTCGCGGGACACGCGGGTGACCTCGTC
The DNA here is from genome assembly GCF_042752395.1 of Actinosynnema sp. NPDC059335. Classification (NCBI taxonomy): domain Bacteria; kingdom Bacillati; phylum Actinomycetota; class Actinomycetes; order Pseudonocardiales; family Pseudonocardiaceae; genus Actinosynnema; species Actinosynnema sp. NPDC059335. The sequence goes on from NZ_JBHYXZ010000198.1 coordinate 2,588, forward strand.
GGCGAACGCGCGCAGCGTGTCCACCATGCCGTTGATGGTGTCCGCCAGCGCGGCGACCTCGCCCTTGGCCTCGACCGCGATCTTCTTGGACAGGTCGCCGCCCGCCACCGCCGTGGCCACCGCCGCGATCGACCGCACCTGGGTGGACAGGTTGTCCGCCATGACGTTCACGTTGTCCGTGAGGTCCTTCCAGGTGCCCGCCACCCCCGGCACCCGCGCCTGACCGCCCAGCCGGCCGTCGGTGCCGACCTCGCGGGCGACGCGGGTGACCTCGTCGGCGAAGGACGACAGCTGGTCGACCATCGTGTTGATGGTGTCCTTCAGCTCCAGGATCTCCCCGCGCGCGTTCACCGTGATCTTCTGCGACAGGTCGCCCCGCGCCACCGCCGTGGCCACCTGGGCGATGTTGCGCACCTGGGACGTCAGGTTGCCCGCCATGAAGTTGACCGAGTCGGTGAGGTCGCGCCACGTGCCCGCGACGCCCGGCACCTGGGCCTGACCGCCCAACCGCCCGTCGCTGCCCACCTCGCGGGCCACGCGCGTGACCTCCGCCGCGAACGACGACAGCTGGTCGACCATCGTGTTGATCGTCGTCTTGAGCTGGAGGATCTCGCCCCGCGCGTCCACGTCGATCTTCTGCGACAGGTCGCCCTGCGCGACCGCGGTCGTCACCTGGGCGATGTTGCGGACCTGGGAGGTCAGGTTGCCCGCCATGAAGTTGACGGAGTCGGTGAGGTCGCGCCAGGTGCCCGCCACGCCGGGGACCTGCGCCTGACCGCCCAGCCGGCCGTCGGTGCCGACCTCGCGGGCGACGCGGGTGACCTCGTCGGCGAAGGACGACAGCTGGTCGACCATCGTGTTGATGGTCGACTTCAGCTCCAGGATCTCGCCCCGCGCGTCCACGGTGATCTTCTGGGACAGGTCGCCCTGCGCCACCGCCGTGGCCACCTGCGCGATGTTGCGCACCTGCGAGGTCAGGTTGTTGGCCATGAAGTTCACGTTGTCGGTGAGGTCGCGCCAGGTGCCGGCGACGCCGGGGACCTGGGCCTGGCCGCCGAGCCGGCCGTCGGTGCCGACCTCGCGGGCGACGCGGGTGACCTCGTCGGCGAACGACGACAGCTGGTCCACCATCGTGTTGACGGTGTCCTTCAGCTCCAGCATCTCGCCCGCCACCGTGACGGTGATCTTCTGCGACAGGTCGCCCTGCGCCACCGCCGTGGCCACCTGCGCGATGTCGCGGACCTGCTTGGTCAGGTTGTCCGACATGAAGTTGACCGAGTCGGTGAGGTCGCGCCAGGTGCCGGCGACGCCGGGGACCTGCGCCTGACCGCCCAGCCGGCCGTCCGTGCCGATCTCGCGCGCCACCCGGGTGACCTCGCCCGCGAACGTCCGCAGCGTCGCCGTCATCGAGTTGAAGCTCTCCACCAGCGCGGCGACCTCGCCGCGGGCGTCCACCACGATCTCCTGCGACAGGTCGCCCTCGGCCACCGCGGCGAGCACGCGGCTCAGCTCGGCGGTCGGCCGGGTGAGGTCCTCGATCAGGCCGTTGACCGCCTCGCCCGCGGTGGCCCAGCCGCCGGTCGCGGTGCTCGGCACCAGCCGCTCGCCGAGCCTGCCCTCCTGGCCGACCGCCTGGCGCACCCGCACCAGCTCGCCGACCAGCCACTGGTTGCGCTCCGCGATCTCGTTGAAGACCTCGGCCAGCTCCGCCGTCACGCCGTCGCGCGGGACGACGAGGCGGCGGCGGAAGTTGCCGTCCTTCATCTCGCGCATCGCGGTCAGCAGTCGGGCCAGGGTCACGTCCGTGTCGTCCTGGGCGGTCGTCACACGAGCCTCCGATGTCGGCGGAACCGCCCCAAGCCTGCCACTGTTGGTGGCAACTTGTCCGATAGGTTGGGTCGACCCGACACACAGGAGCCGTGATGGCCCAGGGCTACCGGCAAGGCGCCGACACGGGCCTCGACCTCGACGCGTGGCGTCGCGTGGTCGACGGCTTCCACGAGGCCGTCGTCGTGCTGGACCCCGAAGGCGTCGTCCGGCTCGTCAACCCGACCGCGGCCACGCTGTTCCCGCAGGCCAGGACCGGGTCGACGCTCCCGGTCGACGCGGGGCGCGGCCGGCGGCAGGACCTCGGCGGCGGGTGGGTCGCCTGGTACCGGGGCGTCGACGACTACCTGGACGACGCCTCGCGCCGGATGGGCGCGCTCACCGAGCGTTCCGACGTGGTGCGCAGCGTGGTCGAGCTGGCCCCGGCCGAGCACACCGTCGTGGTGCTGCCGGGCCGGCGCGGGCGTCTCGAGTGGTGGCGGCGCACGCCGGCGGGTGACGTGGCGGTGGCCCGCACCGCGCGGCAGGTCGCCCAGACCGCGCCCGGGTTCGCCGCCGTGCTCGACCGGGTGGTGGACCACGCCGAACTCACCGAACTGGGTGAGGGGCCGTGGGGCGTGTCGGGCGTGGGCGTGGCCATGCCGCTGACCGAGGGGGCCGCGCTCGTGTGCTTCGGCGGCACGTGGACGGTCGACCTGCTCAAGCGGTACGCGGCCCGCGCCGCGTCGGCCGTGGCGGCCGCCACCCGGCTCGGCGAGGAACGGCGGGCCGTGGCGGCGCTGCGGGCGAACCTGCTGCCCGCGCCGCTGCCCGAGGTGCCGGGGGCGCGCCTGGCCGGCGTGTACGAGCCCGCGCACCGGCAGGTGCTGGTCGGCGGCGACTTCTACGACGTGCACCCGCGGGAGGACGGCAGCGCGGCGTTCGTGCTGGGCGACGTGGCGGGCAACGGGCTGGAGGCGGCGGCGCACAGCGGCCGGGTGCGGCAGAGCCTGCACGCCCTGCTGGTCGTCGAGCAGCGGCCCGCGCACCTGCTGCACCTGCTCAACACGGCGTTGCGGGCGGCGGGCAGCCGCCTGTTCACCACCCTGGTGGTCGGCACGATGATCCCCGTGCAGGCGGGCGGGCTGCGGCTGACGCTGGCCGCCGGCGGCCACCCCGCGCCGCTCGTGCTGCGCGCCGACGGGCGGGTGGACGAGGTCGCGGTGCACGGCGGGATCGTCGGCGTGCTGCCGGAGGTGCGGTTCCACCAGACCACGGTGGCGCTCGCGCCGGGGGAGACGCTGCTGCTCTACAGCGACGGGCTGACCGAGGCGCGCAAGCACGGCGACCGGCGCGAGCTGTTCGGCGACGTGCGGCTGAAGGCGGCGCTGGCCGACTGCGCCGGGCTGTCCGCCGAGGCCGTGTCCGACCACCTGCGGCGGGTCGTGTTCGACTGGCTCGGCGTGGCCGAGCACGAC
>NZ_JBHYXZ010000198.1:5881-6360 GCF_042752395.1 Actinosynnema sp. NPDC059335
GGGCGCGGTGGGTTTTCCGGGGGGGGGGGGCGTGGGGCGGGGGGTGGCGGCGGGGGCGGTCGCCCACCCGCGGGGGGGGGTGTTTTTCGCGGGGCCGGGGGGCGCCGCCCACGACGACCTGACCCTCCTGGTGTTGCAGGCGTCCTGACCGTCCCGTCGCTACCCTCGGGTGACGTGGAGCCACCCCTCGCCGCGGTCGTCCGCGCGCACCGCAGGCTGCTGGACGTGATCGCCGGGCTCACCGACGCCGCCGTCGCGGCGCCCTCGACGCTGCCGGGCTGGACCCGCGGGCACGTGCTGGCCCACCTCGCCGACGCCGCCCGCGCGCGGGCCCGGGTGGTCGAGCACGCGGCCCGCGGGGAGCGGGTCGCGATGTGGGAGCCCGGGGAGCGGGACGCGATCATCGAGGCCACCGCGTCGCGGGGGGGGGGGGGGGGGCGCCCCCCCCCCCCCCCCCCCCCCCCCCCCCGGGGGCGGGG
>NZ_JBHYXZ010000198.1:6370-13803 GCF_042752395.1 Actinosynnema sp. NPDC059335
GGTATGCGACGGACGCTAGCACACGTGCGGTGGAGGGGTGTGCCGGTGTCCGGGGGGGCCCCGGGTGGGGGCCCCGGGGGGGGGGGGACGCTATCTGCGCCCCCCCCGCGGCGCGCGGCGGGGAGGCCCACCGCGCCGCGACCGCCGAGCACTCGGCGCGGCTGGAGCGGGCGTGGGCGGCGGTCCCGGACTGGTCGGAGCCGGCCGAGGAGGGCGTCGAGGACCCGCTGCCGCCGGTGTTCACCCGCCTGCGCGAGGTGTGGATCCACCTGCTCGACCTCGACCTGGGCGTCCGGCCCGCCGAGTGGGACGTGGACTTCGCGACGCACACCGTCGGCGTCCTGCTGCCGCGCCTGCCGGACGGGGTGGCGTTGCGGGCGACCGACGTGCCGCGCACGTGGGTCGCGGGCGCGGGCGTTGGCAGGGAGGTCGCGGGCGCGGGCGTTGCGGGCAGGGAGGTCGCGGGCAGGGAGGTCGCGCGTGCGGAGGTCGTGGGCGGGGTGCGCGACCTCGCCGCCTGGCTCGCCGGCCGGACGCCGGACGGGCCGCCCGTCTCCGCCGCGCCGCTGCCGGGTCTCGGGCCGTGGCCCGCCTACCCGGCCCACCGCCGGGACCTGCCGCGCTGAGCCGGCGCGTCGCGCAGGTCCGCCGGGGGCGAACGCCCGGTCCGAGAGCGGCGCGGCACCCGGGTCGTCGCCCGCGGTCACGCGACCGGGCCGGTCGCCCGGGCGTCACGCGCGAAGCCGGTCGATCCCGCGGCCCGGTCCGCGCTTCCGGTCAGTGGAAGATCCCGTTGACCCCCGGACGCGGCGCTCAATAGCGTGCGCCGCACGGAATCGCCGGTTCCGGCCGCGTCCACCCGGAGGTCGGATTGGCCACCATCGCCCCCCTCGCGGAGGCCGTCGCCCAGGTCGTGCGCGACGGCGACACCGTGGCGTTCGAGGGGTTCACGCACCTGATCCCGTTCGCCGCCGGGCACGAGGTGATCCGGCAGGGCAGGCGGGACCTGACCCTGGTCCGGATGACGCCCGACGTGCTGTACGACCAGCTCATCGGCGCGGGGTGCGCCCGCAAGCTGGTGTTCTCGTGGGGCGGCAACCCGGGCGTCGGCTCGCTGCACCGGTTCCGCGACGCCGTGCGCAACGGCTGGCCGCGACCGCTGGAGCTGGAGGAGCACAGCCACGCGGGCATGGCCAACCGGTACGTCGCCGCGGCGTCCGGGCTGCCGTTCGCCGTGCTGCGCGGCTACACCGGCACCGACCTGCCCGCCCACACCGCCAACGTCGCGTCGGTGACCTGCCCGTTCACCGGCGAGGTGCTGACCGCCGTCGCCGCGCTGCGGCTGGACGCCGCGGTGGTGCACGCGCAGCGCGCCGACCGGCACGGCAACGTCCAGCTCTGGGGCATCACCGGGGTGCAGAAGGAGGCGGTGCTGGCCGCCACCCGCTCGCTGGTCACGGTCGAGGAGGTCGTGGACGAGCTGGAGCCGCGGCCGGGCGCGGTGGTGCTGCCGTCCTGGGTGGTGGACTACGTCGCCGAGGTCCCGGGCGGCGCGCACCCGTCCTACGCGCACGACTACTCCGTGCGGGACAACGACTTCTACGTGGCGTGGGACGAGATCAGCCGGGACCGGGAGAAGTTCGCGCAGTGGCTGGAGGGCATCGCGTGACCGCGGACTACAGCGCCGACGAGATGATGACGGTCGCGGCGGCGCGGGCGTTGCGCGACGGCGCGGTGTGCTTCGTCGGCATCGGGCTGCCCAGCACCGCGGCCAACCTGGCCCGCCGCACGCACGCGCCGGACCTGGTGCTGGTCTACGAGTCCGGCACGATCGGCGCGAAGCCGGACCGGCTGCCGCTGTCGATCGGCGACGGCGTGCTGGCCGACACCGCGGTCGGCGTGGTCGGCGTGCCGGAGATCTTCAACTACTGGTTGCAGCCCGGCCGGATCGACGTCGGCTTCCTCGGCGCGGCCCAGCTCGACCGGTTCGGCAACATCAACACCACCGTGATCGGCGACGACTACCGCCGGCCGGACGTGCGGCTGCCCGGCGCGGGCGGCGCGCCCGAGATCGCCGCGTCGTGCCGCGAGGTCGTCGTGGTGGTGCGGCAGACCCGGCGGGCGTTCGTGGAGCGGGTCGACTTCGTCACGTCCGTCGGCTTCGGCTCGGGACCGGGGGAGCGGGAACGGCTGGGCCTCACCGGCGCCGGGCCGCGGCTCGTGATCACGGACCTGGGCGTGCTGCGGCCCGACCCCGACACCTGCGAGCTGGTGCTCACCGAGCTGCACCCCGGCGTCGACCCGGCGACCGCGCGCGAGCGCACCGGCTGGGACCTGAGGGTCGCCGACGACCCGGGCCGCACCGAGCCGCCGACCGCGCGCGAACTCGCCGTGCTCCGCGAGCTGACCCGCCACTAGCCACCACCCCCCGCCTCGGCACGACGAACAGGAGAACGCGGTGCCGACCTACCGCTCCGACACGCCGTCGCACCCGCCCGTGTCCTTCCCCGAGTACCGGTCGAACGCGCTGCGCGCGCCGCACCGGCCGTTCGAGCTGCTGCCGCAGCGGCTGACCGAGATCACCGGCCCGCTGCTCGGCGAGGGCCGGGTCGGGCCGCACGACCACGACCTGACCGCCGGCCACCCGGGCGAGCCGCAGGGCCAGCGGATCATCGTCTCCGGCCGGGTGCTGGACGGCGACGGCCGGCCGGTCGCGGGCACCCTGGTGGAGGTGTGGCAGGCCAACGCGGCCGGCCGGTACCGGCACGACGCCGACCGCCACCCCGCGCCGCTCGACCCGAACTTCACCGGCGTGGGCCGCACTGTCACCGACGCCGAGGGCCGCTACTCGTTCACCACGATCCAGCCCGGCGCGTACCCGTGGCGCAACCACGACAACGCCTGGCGGCCCGCGCACATCCACTTCTCGCTGTTCGGCACCGCGTTCACGCAGCGGCTGATCACGCAGATGTACTTCCCGGGCGACCCGCTGTTCGACCAGGACCCGATCTTCAACTCGGTCCGCGACCCGAAGGCCCGCGCGGCGATGGTCGCCCGCTTCGACCTCGACACGACGGTGCCCGAGTGGGCGCTGGGCTACCGCTGGGACATCGTGCTGCGCGGCCAGAACCCGACACCGCTGGACGAGGGGGACGACGATGAGTGAGCTCCGGACGACGCCGTCGCAGACCGTCGGCCCGTTCTTCTCCTTCGGGCTGGTGTGGGAGGACGGCCCGTTCGTGGTGCCGGAGGGCACGCCCGGCGCGTTCCGGATCGGCGGCACGGTGTACGACGGCGCGGGCGCGCCGGTGCCCGACGCGGTGGTCGAGACGTGGCAGGCCGACCCCGACGGCCGGTTCGACCACCCCGACGACCCGCGCGGAGCGGTGCGCTGGAAGGATTTCCGCGGCTTCGGCCGCAGCGCCACGGACCCGGAGGGGCGGTACTCGCTGCTGACCGTCAAACCGGGCCCGTTGCCGGTGGCCGGAGGCGGCCTGGAGGCACCCCACCTCGACGTGTCGGTCTTCTGCCGGGGCATGCTGGTGCGGCTGGTCACGCGCATCTACTTCCCCGACGAGGAGGCCAACGCCGCGGACCCGGTGCTCACCTCGATCGACGACCCGGCCAGGCGGGCCACGCTCGTCGCGGCGAGCGACCCGCCCGGCTACCGCTTCGACATCCACCTGCAAGGGGAGCATGAAACCGTCTTCTTCGACCTCTGAGCACGGAGCCCGGTCGCCGGGCGAGCGCTCGCTGTGGGGCGCGCTGTTCACCGATCCCGACGTCGAGGCCGAGGTCTGCGACCGGGCGTGGCTGCGCGCGATGCTGGACTTCGAGCGCGCCCTGGCCATCGTGCAGGCCAGGGCGGGCATCGTGACCGAGGAGGCGGCCCGGATGGTGGTCACCGCCATCGACGTCGGGCACTACGACCCGGTGGCGATCGGCGAGGGCTCGCTGACCTCCGGCACGCCGGTCGTGCCGCTGGTGCGGGCGATCGGCGCGCACGTCACCGCCGAGGGCCGCGCGGCCCTGCACAACGGGGCCACCAGCCAGGACGTGCTCGACACCGCGCTGTCGCTGGTCGCCTCCCGCGCGCTGCGGCCGATCCTCGCGGGCCTGCGGGCCGTGGCCGCGGAGTGCGAACGGCTCGCCGAGCGGCACCGCGACACCCTCATCGCCGGCCGCACCCTGACCCAGCACGCCCTGCCCACCACGTTCGGGCTCAAGTGCGCCGGCTGGCTGGTCGCCGTGGACGAGGCGGTGGACGCGCTGACCCGCGTGCGCGAGGAGCGGCTGGCCGTGCAGTTCGGCGGCGCGGCGGGCACGCTCGCGGCGGTGCCCCGGGGCGGCGACCCGACCGGGCAGCTGGCCGCCGAGCTGGGCCTGGCCGCGCCGCTGATCCCCTGGCACACCAACCGGACCAGGGTGGCCGAGCTGGCGGGCGCGCTGGGCGCGGCGTCCGGGGTGCTGGCCAAGATCGCGCAGGACGTGGCGCTGCTCGCCCAGACCGAGGTCGCCGAGGTGGCCGAGGCCGACGGCGGCACGTCGTCGGCGATGCCGCACAAGCACAACCCGGTGCGCGCGGTGCTGGTGACCGCGGCCACGCGTCGCGTGCCGGGGCTGGTGGCGACGGTGCTGGCGGCGATGGCGCAGGAGCACGAGCGGGCGGCCGGCGCGTGGCACAGCGAGTGGCAGACCGTGACCGAGCTGCTGCGGCTGGTCGGCGGCGCCGTGCGCGGCACCCGCGAGCTGCTGTCGCGGCTGCGGGTGGACCCGGAGCGCATGCGCCGCAACCTCGACCTGACCGGCGGGCTGCTGATGGCCGAGAACGTGGCCGTCCGGCTGGCGGACCGCGTCGGCCGGTCCGAGGCGCAGGAGCTGGTGGCCGAGGTGTGCCGGACCGCGGTCGCGGCGGGCCGGCCGCTGCGCGACGCGCTGCTCGCGGACCTGCGGATCGGGCTGTCGGAGCAGGAGCTGGACGAGACGCTCGACCCGGCCGGGTACACCGGCGGCGCGGGCGAGTTCACCGACCGCGCCCTCGCGGCGCACCGGGGGAGGGAGCGGCGGTGAAGCCGCACTACGAGCTGAGCGGGCCGCCGGACGCGCCGGTCGTGGTCCTGGGCAACTCGCTGGGCACCACGACCGCGATGTGGGAGCGGCAGCTCCCCGTGCTGGAGCGGCGGTTCCGGGTGCTGCGCTACGACCACCGCGGGCACGGCGGGTCGCCCGCGCCGGCCGGGCCGTACCGGATCGACGACCTCGCCGACGACGTGCTGGAGCTGCTGGACGCGCTCGGCCTGGCCCGGGTGTCCTACTGCGGGGTGTCGCTGGGCGCGATGGTCGGCATGTGGCTCGCCGGGCACGCGCCCGAGCGGATCGAGCGGCTGGTGCTGTGCTGCACGGCGGCCGCGTTCCCCGCGGCGCGGCCGTGGCTGGACCGCGCGGCGGCGGTGCGGGCGTCCGGCACGGGCTCCATCGCGTCCGCCGCGGTCGAGCGCTGGTTCACGCCCGCGTTCCGCGAGCGGTCGCCGGAGGTGGTGGCCGCGTTCGCCGCCGGATTGTCCGAAGTGGACGACGAGGGGTACGCGGCGTGCTGCGACGCGCTGTCCACACTGGACCTGCGGTCCGTGCTGCCCGCGATCGAGGCCCCGACGGCGGTCGTCGCGGGCGAGCGGGACGAGGCCACGCCGCCGGACTGCGGGCGGTGGATCGCCGACGCCATCCCCGGCGCGTCGTTCCACCTGCTGCCGGCCGCGCACCTGGCGAACGTGGAGGCGGCGGACGAGGTGTCGGCGATCCTGGAGGCGCACCTGTGAGCTTCGACGACGGGATGCGGGTGCGGCGGGAGGTGCTCGGCGACGAGCACGTGGACCGGGCCGTGGCGGGCGCCGACGCGTTCACCGCGGACTTCCAGGACTTCATCACCCGGTACGCGTGGGGCGAGGTGTGGGCGCGCCCGGGCCTGGACCGCCGCACCCGGTCGTGCGTCACGCTGGCGTTGCTGGCCGCGCTGGGGCACGAGCGCGAGCTGGCGATGCACGTGCCCGCGGCGCTGCGCAACGGCGTCACGGCGGACGAGATCAAGGAAGTGCTGCTGCAGGTCGGCGTCTACGCGGGCGTGCCCGCCGCCAACCGCGCGTTCGCCGTGGCGCAGCGGGTCCTGGCCGAGGGCTGAGCCCCGGGTCGGGGAAGGGCGACGATCCGCGCCGGGGCGGTGTGCGCCGCGTCGGGGGATGACGATGTCCGGTGCGATCGGACCGGCGCGCCGCGGGCGGCACCACCCGACCGGGCCGGCGCCGCCCGCGGCGTGGGGTCACCGGTCGCGGGTCTCGGACTTGACGTGCTGGCCGGACTCGCGGGCGTGCTGGCCGACCTCCTGGGCCGAGCCCTTGGCCTGCTCCGCGGTCGTCTGCGAGGCTTCCCGGGCCACGTTCTTGACCTGGTCCGCCGCCTCGCCGACCATCGTGCCCGCCTCCTCCTTCAGCTTCTGCGCGGACTCGGCGAGGGCCTCCTTCACCGGCTCCACCGCGCCGCCGGCGCGTTCGCCGAGCTGCCGGACGGCGTCCTGCTCGGCCCGCGTGGCCGGGATCAGCGTGGCGATCAGCGCGCCCGCCCCGAACGCGATCAGCCCGGCGGCCAGCGGGTTGCCCCGGGCCTGCTGCCGGGCCTGCTCCGGCGCGTTCTGCACGGCGTGCGCGGCCTCCTGCGCCTTCCCGCCCACCGCGGACGCGGCCTGCTGCGCCTTGTCGCCGACGGTCGAGGCCGCGTCCTGCGCCTGCCCGCCCACGGTGGACGCCATGCCCGCCGCCCGGTCCTGCAGCGTCGAGGCGGTCTCCGGAACCGTGCCCATGACTCGCTCCTTCACCGTGCTCATGCGGTGCCGCACCCGGTCCACCCGGCGCTGCGCGATGTTGCGGGGCCGGGTGTGGTCGACGATCCGGTTGGCGTCGGCCACCAGCTCGGCCCGGGTCCGGTCGATGTCGTGCCTTATTTGGTCGGGTGACGGGCCCATTCCGCGTCCTCCTTCAGGGTCTCGATGGTGCGCTCCGGCTTGGGGTTGACCTTGCGCAGCCGGGCGCGGCCGGCGGAGAACAGGGCGAACCCGGCGATGCCCCACAGCACGGCGACGACGAGCGTCGCCCAGCCCAGCCCCAGGAACGTGGCCAGCCCGAACGCCAGCGCCAGGCTGAGCAGCACCGCGGTCATGTACCCGGCGAACCCGGCCGCGCCGAGCATCCCGGCGGCCTTGCCCGCCTTCGTCGCCTCCTCGCGGATCTCCGCCTTGGCCAGCTCCAGCTCCTGCCGCATCAGCCGCGACAGGTCCTGGGGGAGGACGCCCGCCGGGAGCTCCGGCGGAGGGGACACCCCCGGGGCCGGGGCCGACCCCCCCCGCCCCCCGGGCGGGGGGGCCCCCGCGGCGGGGCGCGCTAGAC